>JAJYVM010000054.1 GCA_021792015.1 Bacillota bacterium
AATCCGGAGGCGTCGCGCCGGTGCCTGAGATGGTGCGGGTCCATCGCGACGCGGTCGCTCGGAAGATCGCAGAGGTTTGCGCGGCATACGGCGACGTCGTCGCCGCCCACCTCTTCGGGTCGGCGCTTGGGACCATGCGTCCCGATAGCGATATCGACGTCGGCGTCATTCTGCGCCCCGCCGGAGGGGCCCGCGGGGCGGGCCTTGCTGAAGAGCTGCGGCTCGAGGGCGAGCTTGAGGAGCGCCTGGGCCGACACGATGGCCACCATTTTCAGGTCACCATCCTCCAGGCAGCGGCCGACCACTCGTTCTTCGCAGTCAACGCGCTGCAGGAGGCCGTTTTGGCACACGTCGCCGATCCGGTGGCGCTCTCTGACTTCCTCGAGCACGTCGCCTATCTGCATCGGCGCGATGGGCCCCGGCACTGGGCTGCCCTGGCGGAGGTGAGCGGGTGGGATCCCCGGTCGATCCGGCGCGGATAGCTGAGAAAGCACGATACGTGCGCGAGCAGGTCGCTGCGCTCGCGCAGCTGATCGGCTCAACTTCGATGGACGAATTCGCGGCGCCCGGCAGCTGGGTCTCCCGTGGCGCCCGCTATGCGCTGCTCACCGCCGTCGAGGCGCTGACCGACATCGCCTACCACCTGGCCGCGAAACGGCTTGACGCGGCTCCCGCCGATGCGCGGGACGCCTTCCAACGGCTGCGTGTGGCAGGTCTGATCGAGCCTGAGGCCGTCGCGCGGATGAGCCCGCTGATCGGCTTCCGGCATCGGGTCATGCATGCCTATGAGACGGCGGACGACCGTCGCGTGTACGAGATGATCGCCGACGAATCCGGTGACCTGCTGCTGGTGCTGGAGGCGCTGCTCAGGGCTGCCGCCTGATCTCCCAGTGCTCGGCCCTGCCCGCCGTCACCAGCCGCCGCTGCACCGCGATGCCCCGGCCGGCCGCCCAGGCGCAGAGCTCGTCCGCCACGTTGTCCTTCCGGTTCTTGATCAGCACCACGCCGTCACGCTGAAAGTACGCGATGGCCTGGCGCAGCTGCTCCTCCCTGGGTGGCAGCGGCATCGCGCTATTTCACCTTCGGCACGATGCGGTTGCCCAGGGTCATGGCGTGGGGCAGGAAGCGGACGAATGCCTGGTTTCGCCCGTCCCGCATGACGAAGGTGTCCTCGGCCACGGGCCGGGCCCGCAGGCGCTCGCCCTGGGTGGCGATCAGCAGCGCCCCGTCCTCGGCGGAGACCGTCACGCGGGCGTCCTCGCCCGAGCGGTACTCGCCCGCGTAGGCGGCAAGGCGGTCGGGTGGGCAGGCGTGGGCCGGCGCCGCCAACGGCTCGCCCGGCACCGGCAGGCCCAGCTGGCCGTCGATGGCGGCCTCCAGCACCTGGGCCGAGGGAACGCCGGCGATGTTGGCGAGGACGGCGCCGGTGAGCCCCTGCGCCGGAGCCGCCAGCACGTGGGCGGAGACCCCCTTGCGGCCGCCGCCGTGGCCGATCAGCGTCACGCCGTCCGGGCGGTGGCGCACGCTCAGGCCGTACCCGTACCCCGCGCCCGGCGGGAACGGCGGGTGGCCGGCACGGGCCATGGCCACGTGCTGGGTGGTCATGGCGGCCACGCTCTCCGGGGCCAGGATCCGCACGCCGCCAGTCGTGCCGCCGGTGCGGTAGATCTCCAGGTAGCGGAGGAGATCGTGGACCGTCGACTTGAGGCCGCCGGGCGGGTCCCAGACGGCGCCGTCCTCCCAGACGGGGGAGCGGACGGCCTCGCCCTTGCCGCGCGGGGCGTAGAGGACGGTCGCCACGGGGTTCTCGGCGACGGCGGCGACGCTGAAGGTCGTGTCCTCCATGCCCGCCGGCCGCAGGATGTGGTCCTGGACGTAGGGGATGTAGGGCTGGCCGCTCGCGCGCTCGATGACGGCGCCGAGCAGGGCGAAGCCGTCGTTGCAGTAGCTGAAGAGGGCGCCGGGCGGGCCCAGGAGCTCGAACGGGATCGCCGCCATGTAGGCCATGAGCTGCTCGAAGGTGTCGATCGGCGCGTGCCCACCCCGGTCAGCCGGCTTGGCGTCTGGATCGCGCGCGAGCGCGCGCGCGAGGGCAAGCGCACGCGACGGCAGGGGCGGAAAGCCGGCCGTGTGCGTCAGCAGGTGGTGAAGGGTGATGCGCCCCGTCGCGGCCGGGTCGGGCGTGCGGAACTCGGGCAGGTGGCGGATCACCGGGTCGTGGACGGAGAGGCGGCCCGCCTCCTGCAGCTGCATGATGGCCGCCGCCGTGAAGGACTTCGTGCACGAGGCGATGCCGTAGACCGTCTCGGGCGTGGCGGGCAGGCCCGCCTCCCGGTCGCGGTGGCCGAAGCCGCTCGCGTAGACGGTCTCGCCGTCCTGGGCGACGGCGAGCGAGAGGCCGGGGATGCGGTGCTCGGCCATGGTCTCGGCGGCGAAGCGCTCCAGGGCGGGGGCCCAGGCGGGGGCGGGCATGGCGGATCAGCCTCCTTGCAGTGGCTTGCGTGGGGAGGGACCGCCCGCTCCATCGTCGGGAGTCCGAAGGGGGGCGAGGGCGGCGAGGCACCCGAAGAGGGCGGCGGTCGTGGGCGCGGGCGTGCCCGTGCGGGCGGCCGCGCGCAGGATCGCGCCGAGCTGGGCGTCCAGCTCCACGGGCCGGCCGTTGCGCAGGTCGCGGTGCAGGGATGACGTCATGGTGTCGGGCGCCGCCTGGAACAGGCCGAGGCCGGCGGCAAGGGCGTCGCCTTCAAGGCCGGGCACCCCGGCGGCCCTACCCGCGGCGGCGATCTCGCGGGCCATGGCCTGGGCCACGGCCAGGGTGGCCGGGTGGGGGCGGATGCCGCCCCAGGGCCGGTCCAGCAGGGCCGTCAGGGCGCTGAAGGGCGAGAGGAACATCGCCTTGCGCCACATGGCCGTGCGGCCGTCGGGCAGGCGGGTGGCGGAGACGCCGGCGGCGGAGAACGCGGCCGCGGCGTCGTCGGCGTGGCGGGCGGCGGCCGGCGATTGGCTGAGGGGGCCGAGGGCGACGTCGGCGAACGGGCTGCTGTGGCGGACCAGGCCGGGCTCGGGCGATTCGCACTCCAGGCGGCAGGACCCGCCCAGGGCGCGGTCAGGGCCGGCGGCGGCCAGCAGGTGGTCGGCGTTCTCGACGCCGTTCTGAATCGTCAGGACGGCGCCGGTTGTCGGAAGCAGCGCCAGTGCGGCCGCGTTGTCGTAGGACTTCACGGCGATCAGCGTCAGGTCGGCGGGGTCGGCGGGGGGCGCCGGGCGGGCGTCGACGGGGGCGAGGTCGAGGTCGCCCAGGGGGCTGATCAGGCGGAGGCCGTGGGCCCGCATGGCGGCCAGGCGCGCGCCGCGAGCCAGGAAGGTGACGTGGTGGCCGCCCGCCTGCAGGCGGGCGCCGAAGTAGCCGCCGACGGCGCCGGCGCCGATCACGAGGATGCGCATGGGGGCGGGTTCGGCAGGGGGCGGGGCGGGGCCTGCCGGGGGAGCCGGGGGGCTGATCGCCGCCCACCGCACCCCCGCCCTCGTCCCGCCCGTGCCGTTGGCGTCAAAGCCCACGCCGCTGGCGGAACCGCCGGTGGGGCGACATGCGGAGGTGGTGCGTGGGTGACCGGGGGGCCGGACAGCGGGCCACTCAGGACGCCCTGCGCAGGCCAGTGCGGTGATCTGCCAGTGCTACACTGACCGCGGGGGGTGCAGGCGTGGCGGTCGCTCTTTCGGCGGACCAGCAGGACGCCCTGCGGCTCTTCGCCCAGACCCTCGCCGCCGCGTCTGGCGAGGATGTCCTGGAGGTGCGGCTGTTCGGCTCCCGGGCTCGCGGCGACGCGAAGGCCTGGTCCGATGTCGACCTGCTCGTGGTGGCTTCTGACGATGCGGCGGCGGATCGCATCCGCGGTACGGCTGCGCGGCTGCAGGCGTCGTGCTGGAACGACGAGTTCCCGGGCCTTGTCTGTGTCGTGCTCGCCGAGCCGGACTTCCGGCGCCACCAGGCCATGCGCAGCCTGCTCTACCGAGATCTGCGGGATCAGGGCATTGTCCTGTGGCGGAACGGCGTCGACCTGTGGGACGAGGAGGGAATCCCCGTGGCCGGCCGCGCGCGGGATGTGCGTTTCCACCTGGACCAAGCGCGGGAAGCACTGCAGGGCGCCAAGGTGCTCCTGCGTGAGAACTTGGTTGGCCGGGCGGCCTCCAACGCCTACTACCCTGCCTTCCACGCGGCCAGCGCCGCGCTCCTGACCGAGAACATCGAGCGGGCCAAGCACGGCGATCTCATTGGAGAGTTCGACCGCCTCACGCGCCAAAACCGCCTGCTCGGCAAGGCGTTCCACAACAAGTTGCGCTCGTTGTACGAGTTGCGCCAAGACGCCGACTACGGCAACACGTACGTCAAGGAGCGAGCCGCACAGCAAGCGGTGGCCGAAGCGGAGAGATTCGTCGTGGCAGCGCAGGGCTTTTGCGAGCAATGGCTGGGGCGGCAGGGGCCGGCCGAGGGGGCACAGCCCCCAGAAGGTCCCGGCACTGCCAGGAGCGGCGGGCGAACCTAGAAGCTCGTGTCAGTGGTCGCACGCAGAGCCCTGGCACTACTACTGGCGGTATGCCTGTGTCGCTTTGACCCTGCGGCTTGTGTGCGAATTCCATAATCGACTAGCGACACGGGCTGCTAGAGCTTTGGATTGGCCGCCAGGAAAGCCTCGATGCCTCGGGCGAACTCGGTGAGGTCGTCGAGGTGGCCGAGGGCGTCCGCCAGGCGCTGCGCATCGAGCCGAAGATAGCCATGCACCAAGATGTTGCGCAGTCCGGGCATCGGGGCGATTTGGGCCGCGAAGGCCTCGTCCAAGACATGGAGGCGCCCAAGGCCCTCCAGGGCTCCACGGTAATCCTCCGGCGCCTCCCCGGACAGCGAGACCACGATTTGCATCGCCACGTCGATCGCGTTCTGGGCGGCCATTTGCAAGCCGTAGGCGGCATACCAAAGCAGTTCGGTCGATGCCTGCAGTTGCTGCGCGCTGACGGCGCCCCTCCGCCGCAGCTCCTGCACAATGGCGCGCACGTGGTGCACGTGGGCGTCGATCGATTCCCGATCGAGCCGCTCACCCATCGTGTCGCACCCCTTGGTAGACCGCGGGGTGTCCAAAGGTTCCCCGCTCCAGTTCGCGCACCAGGATCTCCTTTTGCAAGCGTCGCAGGGGTGCGGTGTCGACATAGTCGCGAACGGCTGTGATGATGAAGTCAGTCGCTGTGTGTGGGCCCCGTGCAAGGATAAGGATCCCGTCCCGCGCGATCCGATGGCGCAGGAGCGGCGATCCGCGATCGGCGAGGACGACATCGACGCTATTTCGGCGGAGCACGCCCATCAGCTCCGAGCAGATTTCATCCCGGCGCTGGCCGTGCGAGCGGTGCGGGCCGTCGAGCACCACGGCGATGTCCACGTCCGACAAGGGGCCCGCCGACCCACGGGCCTGCGAGCCGAAGAGGCAGGCCAGGCGGACGTCGGGCTGGCCGGCAAAGTACGTGCGCAACGCGGCAACCAGAGGACCCTCTCCAGCCCGCACGGGATCGCCCCTGCCACTCAGCATCGCCGGACACGCCGCCCGACGCAAGCCAGCCCTGGGTGGGGCGGCGCCAGCGTGGTGTAGAATTCCGTTCGCATGGCACAGGTGGTCCACTTGGTGGCCGAGCCGGCCGATCGCCTGGACACCTGGCTCGCGGGGCGGGCCGAGGTCGGGCTGTCGCGCTCGCAGGTCCAGCGGCTCATCGACGGCGGGCACGTGCGGGTGGCTGGCGCGGCCGCGGCGCGGACGGGCCAGCGGCTGCGCGGCGGCGAGGCGGTGGAGGTCGAGGTGCCCGAGCCCGAGGCCGCCGAGGCCGCGCCGGAGGCCATCCCGCTCGACATCGTGTACGAGGACGCCGACCTCATGGTCATCAACAAGCCGCGCGGGATGGTCGTCCACCCGGCGCCCGGCAATCGGGCGGGGACGCTCGTCAACGCCATCCTCCACCACTGCGAGGGCAAGCTGCCGGGCATCGGCGGCACCCTGCGTCCGGGGATCGTGCACCGGCTGGACAAGGACACGACCGGCCTGCTGCTGGTGGCCAAGACGGACGCGGCCATGCTCAACCTGCAGCGGGAGATCGCGGCGCGGCACGTCAAGCGCGTGTACCTGGCGATCGTCCACGGGCTGCCGCCAGAGCGGCTCGACGTGGAGGCGCCCATCGGGCGGGATCCCCGCAACCGTAAGCGGATGGCCGTGATCGAGGCGGGCGAGGGCGGGCGGGCGCGGGTGGCCCTGAGCCACGTGCGGCGCCTCAAGGCCTTCGCGCGGCACGCGCTGGTGGAGGTCAGCCTCGCGACCGGCCGCACGCATCAGATCCGCGTCCATCTGGCCCACGCGGGATACCCCGTGGTGGGGGACCCGGTGTACGGGCGGACGGCGCTGGACCGGGAGCAGGGTCTGGGGATGCCCGGGCAGGCGCTGCATGCCGCCAGGATCGCCTTTGCGCATCCGACCTCGGGAGCAGCGATGGCGTTTGAGGCGCCCGTGCCCGAGGACTTTGCGGCGGCGGTCCGGAGGCTGGAAAGGCTCTGATACGATGGGGTACGGAGGTGGCTCGGGTGCCGGCGCTCGCCACGCCCGCTCCCCTGCGGCAGAGGCTGGCCACAACCATCCGCGGCGTGGATCCCGATGCGCGGGACGCGGTGCTCATCGGGTCGTCCGTCTATGCCCCGGAGCTGGCACGCGACCACGACCTGGTCCTCACCACGGCCGCGCCCGCTGTGAAGCGCGATGAGTTGTGGTCAGCGCTGGTCGAGGCCCTTGCGCAGGGAACGGGCGGGCCTGTCGACCTCATCCTGCGTGCACCCGGGGAGCCGATCGGCCAACTGGCCCTTGCCCTGATGGCGGGCCGTGTCGTGCTTGGCCAGGGCGAGACCGTGGCGGAGGCGCGTGCCTTCTACGAGGAGGCGGGCGGGGTGGCGCACGCGTTCGAGGAAGCCGACAGCTGCCTTCACGCAGCCGATGCGACGTGGGGCCTCTCCCAGACGGAGCGGGTAGCCCAGCATCGGCGGCGCCTGCAGATGGTCGCCTTCGACGAGCTCTTTCACGCGGCACGAATTGCCGCACTGACCTACCTCGGCCGCGAGGACGACCGCTGGGGTGGCCTCGACCGAGTGTTGCCCGCACCCCACGGCGCGGAGTTCAAGCAGATGGTCGCTGTGCTCCACATGCGCTACGGGTACGAGGGGAACATGCCCGCCGGGCGCGAGGATGAGGAATTCACCCTGTGGCGGCAGCGGGCAGTGGCCTTCGTAAACGCCTTCCGCGGGCTCGCGCCTACCTGAGCCCCGCCGCGGCCGAGCGACCCGTGGCCTCCGCCCGCGGGCTCTCCAGCATCTCCCGCATGAACGCCACGATGTCGCCCCTCAGGTCGTCCCGCGTCATGGCGTAGCGGATGGAGGACTTCAGCAGGCCGGCCGGGTCGCCGGTGTCCCAGCGGCAGCCGTGGTAGCGGTAGCCCACCACGCGGCCGCTCCTGGCCATCGCCGCCAGGGCGTCGGTCAGCTGGATCTCGCCGCCGGCGCCAGGCCGCACATCATGGAGCCAGCCGAAGACGTCGGGGGTGAGGATGTAGCGGCCGACGACGGCCAGGTTGCTCGGCGCCTCGGCGGCCGACGGCTTCTCCACGACGTCGGCGCACCGGAACACATCGCCCGTGATGGGCCCCTCCGGCTTCACGATGCCGTAGCGGCTGACTTCCGCCGGCGTGACCTCCTCGACGGCGATCACGCTGCACTGCTCGCGCCGGAACACCTCGATCATCTGGGCGAGGCAGTTGGGCTCGGCGTCGATCACATCGTCCGGCAGCAGCACCGCCACGGGCTCGCCGGCGGCGAACCGCTCACCGCAGCGGACGGCGTCGCCGAGGCCAAGGGGCTGCTTCTGGCGGACGTACTGGATGTCGGCGAGGCTCCCGGCGTGGGCCACGACCCGCGCCAGGTCCATGCGCCCGCGCCGGCGCAGCTCCTGCTCCAACTCGGGGGAGAGGTCGAAGTGGTCCTCGATGGCGCGCTTGTGGCGGCCGGTGACGAACAGGATATCGCGGATGCCGCAGCCGGCGACCTCCTCGACCACGAACTGGATGGCCGGGCGGTCGATGAGGGGAAGCATCTCCTTGGGCTGGGCCTTCGTGGCCGGCAGAAAGCGGGTCCCCAACCCCGCGGCCGTGATCACCGCACGGCGGACGTCCATATCCTCCATGTCCTCGCCACTCCCTCTCCAGCGCGGCGCCGCTCCGCTGGGAGCATGGTCCAGATTTCGACATCGGATCCCAAAGTCCTGGGCAGGCGTGCGCGCCCCCCGTGCAGAAGCCTCGCCGCGCCCCGGCTCGACGCGATCGCAGGGTAAGCGCGGGTTCCGCCCCGCGCGCACGCGACGACAGGGTAAGCGCGGGTTCCGCCCCGCGCGCACGACGTCTGACGTCTCACAACGTCTGACGTCTAAGGAGGCGACCGGCTTTGGCCGACCTGGTGCTGGAGAACGCTTGCATCCTCACCATGACCCAACCCGGCGCGCGCGCTGAGGCCGTGTGGATCCGCGACGGTCACGTCGCGGCGGTTGGCTCGCGCGCGGACGTGCGGGCCGCGGCGCCGGCGGCCGCCAGGCGGGTCGACCTCGGCGGGGCCGTCATGCTGCCTGCGCTGACCGATAGCCACCTCCACCTGCTCTCGTACGGGCTCTTCCTCTCCGAGATCGACTGCGGGCGCGGCTCCATCGCCGACCTGGTCGGCGCCGTGCGCGAGCGGGCGCGCCGCACGCCGGCCGGGCAGTGGCTCACCGGCCGCGGCTGGGACCAGGAGCGGTTCGCGGAGCACCGCTACCCGACCCGCTGGGACCTCGACGAGGCGGCGCCGCATCACCCCGTTATCCTGCGCAGGTACTGCGGCCACGTCGCCGTGGCCAACTCCATGGCGCTCGCGCTGGCGGGCGTGGGAGCCGGCACGGCTGACCCGCCGGCCGGGGTCATCGACCGCGACGGCTCGGGCGAGCCGACGGGCATGCTGCGCGAGGACGCGATGAAGCTCGTCGAGGCCAAGCGGCCGGAGCCGGACGCGTCGGCGCGCAGGGCGGCGCTGGTGGCGGCCATCCGCTCGGCGCTCGGCTACGGCATCACCAGCGTGCACAGCCAGGACGCCTGGCGGCCGGGCGAGACCGAGGGGGTCCTGGAGCTCTACCGCACGGTGGCGCGCGAGCAGGGGGCGCGCATTCGCCTCTACGCCCTCTTCCCGGCGGCCGAGGCGCCGGCGCTGGCGAGTAAGGGCCTGCGCACGCAGAGCGGCGACGAGTTCGTGCGGCTGGGGCCGGCCAAGCTCTTCGCGGACGGCTCGCTGGGCGGTGGCACGGCGCTCCTGAGCGAGCCCTACACCGACGACCCGGGCAACCGGGGCGTGGCCATGTATCCGCAGGACGAGCTGAACGAGATCGTGCGGGCGGCGCATGCCGCCGGCAACCAGGTCGCCGTGCACACCATCGGCGACGGGGCGACCGATTGCGTCCTGGAGGCCTTCGCGCGGGCCCAGGCGAGCTCGCCGCGCGCTGATGCGCGCTTTCGGGCCATCCACCTGCAGGTGCTGCGGGAGGAGCAGGTGCGCCGCATCAAGGAGCTCGGCGTGGTGGCGGACATCCAGCCGAAGTTCATCACGAGCGACGGGCTCTGGGCGGCGCGGCGCCTCGGTCCGGAGCGGCTGGCGTTCGCGTACGTGCAGCGCACGTTCCTGGAGGCGGGGATTCCGGCCTGCGCCGGGTCGGACTGCCCGGTGGAGCCGCTCGACCCCTGGCTCGGGCTGGAGGCGGCCGTGCGCCACGAGGACCCGGCGGCGGGCGTGGCGGGGGAGTGGATGCGGCGCGAGGGCGTCGACGCGTATCGCGCGCTCGGCATGTTCACGACGGGCGCGGCCTACAGCGAGTTCCGCGAGGGGCGCAAGGGCGTCGTGGCGCCGGGCGCCCAGGCCGACCTGATCGTGGTCGACCGCGACCCGACCGCGATTCCGCCGGAGGACATCCGGCGCGTGAAGGTGCAGGCGAGCATTCTGGCGGGCGAGGTCGCGCACGGCGATCTGGGCGTGGGGTAGGGGGCGGCGTTGCGCACCGGCGGAGGGCACCTGCCCGCCACCCGGGCCGAGGTTGAGCGCCGGGCTTGATATACTAGGATCAGGAAGTCCCAACCCCGGGTGTGGGACGCGTTCGACTCCCGCCCGTGGTGGGCGGCGGCTGCTGGCTCCCGCATGTGGCGAGGACGCTCCGTGACGCCTGCGGTGCGGGCTCCAGGCCATCCGGGGACCCGTGCCGCGGATCGGGCCCGTTCGGCGCGATCGCGGAATTGGGGATGCATTGCCAGCCTTTCGGGCGTGGGAGGCGCAGCGGCCTGATGGCAGACCAGCCGTGGCGTTCGGGTCGAGATGGCGGCGTCAGCCAGGCAGCCGCCGCCGCCAGGCGACGGTTCACCGTGATGGAATACCAACTAATGGGTGATTCGGGTATCCTGGGGGAGGACGACCGTGTCGAGCTGATCGAAGGGGAAATCGTCGAGATGAGCCCCATCGGGAGCAAGCACGCCGGACGCGTGGCACGGGCTCAGAAGGCGCTCGCCCACGTGGTTGGCGACCGTGCCATCGTGTGGGTGCAGAACCCGGTGGACCTCGACCAGTACTCGGAGCCGGAGCCGGACGTCAGTTTGCTCAAAGCACGGAGCGACTACTACGAGAATCGGCATCCCCGTCCCGCCGACGTCCTGCTGGTCGTCGAGGTTTCCGACTCCTCCGTCCGCTACGATCGGGAGGTCAAGCTTCCGCTCTACGCGCGGGCCGGGATTGCCGAGGTGTGGATCATCGACCTGGCCGTGGCGGATCACATCGAGGTGCACTCCTCGCCCACGGAGGGCGGATATCGCCGTTTCCGGAGCGCACGGCGCGGAGAGGTCTTGGATCTGCCCGGGCTGGCGGACGCGAGGCTGGAGGTTGACGCGCTGCTGGGGTGAGCGGTGCTCGGGTGGGCGTGCGGTCGTCTGACAGCAGTTTCGGGGCGGCGCAGGGCAGGCCCCGGCACGTGAGCGAGGGGGTGGTGTGTGCTCGCCCCCCGCTGTGGTCGGCCCGCGTAGGGTCGAATGCGCTGGCGGTGACGGCGGCACGGTCCCGGGTCAGGCCGTTCCCGCGATCCGCAGGTCGTGCGCCCAAGGCCTCCGCCGAGGTGGCGCCGTTCGCCCGATGCGCCCAGCATGCACAGCCAGGACGCCTGGCGGCCGGGGGAGACCGAGGACCTGGCGCCAGTGACGAGCCGCCGGCCGGGTGGGCCGGGGCAGCGAGTGACGGTTGGATCGGCGAGAAGGCTGCAAGTATCGGGGTGCCCGGCGTCGGAGCGAGTGTCGGCGTGAAGGCCACGGCACGGATTCGCACCCGCACGGAGGTGTTCGCCGGATGGGCGACCGAGCTGCGGGAGGGACGGCGGCAGGGCTGTGGCGGTCGTCACGAAGAGGCTCTTCACCATCGGCGAGTACCAGGGAATGGGTGAATCTGGTATTTTGGGGGAGGATGATCGCCTCGAACTGATCGAAGGGGAAATTGTGGAGATGAGCTCCATCGGCCGCCACCATGCCGGCGGAGGTGGCCCAGGTGGACGAGGTGCTCCAGCGTGTGGTGGCCGGCCGGGCGGTGCTCTGGGTGCAGCATCCGGTCGATCTCGACGAGTATTCCGAGCCGCAGCCGGATGTGACGCTTCTCAGGGCGCGGACCGGCCACTAAAAGGATCGGCATCCCCGGTCCGGCGATGTGCTGCTCATCGTCGAGGTGTCCGACACGTCGATTCGCTATGACCGAGAGGTCAAGCTTTCCCTTTACGCCCGCGCAGGGATACCGGAGGTCTGGATCATCGATCTTGCCGCGCCGGAGCACATCGACTTGCACCGCACCCCCGCGGATTGGACATATCAAGAGACCTGGCGCGTCGCCTTCGGGGACATCATCGAGGTGCCTGGCCTGCCTGGCCTGCCTGGCCTGCCTGGCGTCACGGTGGAGGTAGCCGCGCTCCTCGGGTGATGCTCCTTGCGAGCGCGACGCTCGCGCGTGGCCCGCTCCGACCCGCGCCGGGTGTCGGGCATCGCCGTCGCAGCCGTGGTGCTCCTGGGTTGGATCGTCAGCCGCCCCAGTCACATCAAGCCCAAAAGGCGTCGCTCGGGTCGCCCGCAGCCTGGGTCTACAGCCGGATCCAACGGGCGGACCCCGGAGCCGTCTTGGATTTGCCGGGGTTGCCCGGCGCGATACCGGCGGCCGCCGAACTGCTTTGGGCTGATCGGTGCCTGACAAGGGTGCGCCCTCACTGCGGCGCGCCAGTCGCGGCGGTAAGTTCAGCCCGAAAAGGCGCCGGTCGGGTCACGGGTCACCTGCCCCAGCAGTGTCTCGATGTCGGGGCTTTGGGCCACGGAGACCCCGATGTAGGGATCGCCGGCCGCATCGGCCGCCGGATCGGGGTGCCAGCGGTTGCGGCCGTCCGCCCAGTAAAGCCGCCACCGTCCCGCTCCGTACCGCAACTGGACCACCGGCATCCGCGTCCACGGCCGTCCGGCGTCCTCCGGCCGCCAAGGTGGGCGGCATTCGAAGATCGTGGCGGCGGACCCACGAAAGGCGAATTCGAGCCGCACCTGGGCACGGTGCTGCGGTGGGACGCGGGCCTCGCAGAAGGCCGCCAGCGCCCGCTCCGCCTGTCGGCGGACAGTCGGGGGCAGTCCCGGACGGGCTGCCATGGCCTCAACTCACCCCTGCCCGTTACGCTACCACGGAACGGTGTGGCCCGCGACGCGGGCGCCTCGCGGGGGAGTGGTCGCGGCGCGAGGCGTCGACGCGTATCGCGTGCTCGGCATGTTCACGACGGGCGCCGCGTACAGCGGGTTCCGCGAGGGGCGCAAGGGTGTCGTGGCACCGGGCGCCCAGCCCGACCTGATGGTGGTCGACCGCGACCCGACCGCGATTCCGCCGGAGGACATCCGGCGGGTGAAGGTGGAGGCGAGCATTCTGGCGGGCCAGGTCTCTGCGGGGACACGAGCGCGGGGTAAGGGAGGGCACGGCAAGGGGTGTTGGCGGCCCGCGGAGTTGGTACGTCCGGGGCGGTTGATATACTAACATCAGGAAGCGTCGCCGGTGCATGGGACGTGTCGTCCGTCCTCGAAGACCGACCATGGTCGCGGTCCGAAGACTGGGCCGCGTGCGCGAAGGCTGGCGCAAGCAGTTTGTCTCATCGCGGTCGGAGGAGGTCCGAAGCCATGATGAGCGACGGGTCGTTGGGCGCAGCCCGGCACGGCGATGGGTCACAGGCGATTGCGGTCGCAAGGCGGCGATTCACGGTTCTGGAATACCAAACAATGGGCCATGCGGGTATCCTGGGGGAGGATGATCGTGTCGAGCTGATCGAAGGGGAGATCGTCGCGTTGAACCCCATCGACAGCAACCATGCCGGACAGGTGGCGCAGGCGGAGGACGCGC
>JAJYVM010000055.1 GCA_021792015.1 Bacillota bacterium
CACGAGACCCAGCAGGGGGCTCGTAGGCGCGAGCGGGTGGCGGCATTGCATCACCCAAACCTGCCGCCGTCCATGGCTCCGGCGTGATGCGGGCCGGGCGCGCCGTGGTGCGTGCGGGTCTTGCCCGCCCGCATACGGCTGGAATGGTATGATGCGGGCGGAACGCCTGTGCGCCATGGCGGGGGTGGGGCGGGCTGGCGGAGGAGGGCGGCGTCCGCATCTCCGACGACGTCGTGGCGGTGATCGCCGCGCTCGCCGCCGGCGAGGTGGAGGGCGTCGTTGGTATGAGCGGGGGGCTGGTCGGCGGGCTCAGCGAGATGCTGGGCAAGAGCAGCCTGGCCCGCGGGGTGAAGGTGGAGATCGGCACCCGCGAGGCGGCGATCGACCTCTACCTGACGGTGGAGTATGGGGCCCGCATCCCGGTGGTGGCGCAGCGCGTCCAGGAGGGCGTGAAGCGCGCCGTGGAGGAGATGACGGGCCTCAAGGTCGTGGAGGTCAACATCCACGTGCAGGGGCTGCAGGCGGCGGGGTCCGAGGAGACGGGCCGGAAGCGGCCGCTTGGGTAGCCGCTAGGGGCGGACGAGCTTGGCGATCGTCGACCGGATCATCCTAACGGTATACACGGTGGCACTGCTGGTGCTCTCGGCGCTGGCGGTGCTGATTGGGCTGGGCTGGGACAAGCCGGCGGGGGCCATCCGCGCGGCCCTGGTGACGCTCAATGGGCGGCTGACCATCGGCGCGCTGGGGCTGATCTTCCTGGTGAGCAGCGCGCGGCTGCTGATCCTGGCCTTCCGCGGCAGGCAGCCGGGGCAGAGCGTGGTGCACGAGACCGACCTCGGCGACGTGCGCATCTCGCTCGATGCCATCGAGAACCTGATCCAGCGGGTGGCGCGCCAGATCAAGGGCGTGCGCGACGTGCGGCCGCAGGTGGCGCTGGGGGCCGACGGGCTGCACGCGGCCATGCGGGTGTGGGTGAGCCCGGACGTCAACATCCCGGACCTGGCGCGCGACCTGCAGGAAGAGGTGGGCCGCTCGGTGCAGGGCGTCGTCGGGGTGGCGCTGGCGGGGCTGGACATCCGGGTGGAGAACATCACGACCGAGACGCGGCGCGGGCGGGTGGACTAGATGGGCTGGGATGTGGTGCGGGACTTCTTCGCGCACCACCGCGGCAAGTTCTTCGGCTCGCTGCTGGGGCTGGTGCTGGCCGTGATGATCATGCGGCTGGGGTTTTTGTGGACACTGTTCATCACGGCGGTGGTGGCCGCCGGCTACCTGGTGGGCAAGCACTTCGACGACGAGCAAGATAACCTGCTGGACGTGCTGACGCGGCTGCTGCCGCCGGGCGGGCGCCGGTAGACGCCGGGCCCGTGTGGGGCGCGGCGGGCGTCGGGGGCGGTTGCCGGAGGCGACCGGCTGGTGGACGGCGGCGCGTCGGCGCCACCGGTCCGGGCGGCCGCAGGTGCGCACGTCGCGGCGCCGGTCACTGTAGCCGTATGCGAAAGGGGCACCTGCCAACTGAGCCGGCACGTGGGCCGCGAGCTGACCATGAAGGCACTTTACCAGCGGGACGTGGGGCGCGGGGCGCCACAGGCGAGCCTTGACTACCTCTGCGCCGAGGAGGGCGTGGAGGGGGACGACGCGGCCTTCGCGCGCGAGCTGCTGAACGGCGTGCTGGCCAACCTGCCCGAGCTCGACCGCGTGATCGCCGCCAAGGCCAAGGAGTGGCGGCTCGACCGCCTGGCCAACGTGGACCGCAACATCCTGCGCCTTGGGGTGTTCGAGCTGACGCACGGCGGGGACGTGCCGGCCAGCGTGGCCATCAACGAGGCCGTGGAGCTGGCGAAGGTCTATGGGGGGCCGGAGTCCGGCCGGTTCGTCAACGGCGTGCTGGGCCAGGTGGCGCGGGAGCTGGGGGCGCCGGTCCCGGAGGGGCCGGAGCATGGTTCGAATGAGCTGGAGGCCGAGGCGGACACCCACCAGGATGCCGACGTAAGGTTGGGGAGCAGCGAGGATTTGGCGCCCGATGTGCCCCCAGCGGCGGTGGAAGGTGCCACGGTGGAGTGCGGCGGACTGGGGGCGGCTGGCGGGCCCGGAGGCGCGACCCAGGGCGAGGCGAGCGCCGGTGCGATCGGCCGGGGCGCGGGCCAGGGGGCGCGTGGCGTGGCCCAGCAGCCGCAGGCGAAGGGACGCGGCACGTCGCGGAGGGCGAAGGGCGGGCCCGGCCGTGGCGCGGCCGGCGGTCCTGGGCGCCGCGGGCCGGAGGGGGAGCCGCCGTCGAGCGCGAAGAGGGGCTCATGAACACCACGAGGCGAGCGTTATGAGGCTGCTGGACGGGGGCCCGGTGGCGCGGGCCATTCGCAAAGAGGTGCGGGGCGGCGTCGAGGCGCTGGTGCGCGAGCGCGGGGTGCGGCCGTGCCTGGCGGCGGTGCTTGTTGGCAACGACCCGGCGTCCGAGGTGTACGTGGCCGGCAAGCAGCGCGACTGCGAGCGGGTCGGCATCACCTCGCGGCTGGTGCGGCTGCCCGAGGACTGCACGCGCGAGCGACTGGTCGCGACCCTGGCGCAGCTCTCGGCGGACCGCGAGGTCCACGGCATCCTGGTGCAGCAGCCGCTGCCGCCGCAGCTGGATGCGGCCGAGGCCTCGGCGCTGGTCGACCCCGGCAAGGACGTGGACGGGCTCACACCGGTGCAGGCCGGGCGCCTGCTGCGGGGCGAGCCGGGCTTTGTGCCCTGCACGCCGCTTGGCGTGATGGAGATCCTCCGCTTCTACGAGATCCCCGTGGCGGGCCGGCACGCGGTGGTCGTCGGCCGCAGCACGCTGGTCGGCCGGCCGGTGGCCCTGCTGCTCCTGCACGCCAACGCGACCGTGACCATCTGCCACTCGCGCACGGCGGACCTGCCGGCCATGACGCGCCAAGGGGACATCCTGGTGGCGGCGACGGGCCGGCCCGGCCTCATCCGGCCGGACATGGTGCGGCCCGGCGTGGCGGTCATCGACGTCGGCATCACGCGGACGGACACGGGCCTCGTCGGCGACGTCGACCCGGCCGTGGGCGAGGTGGCGGAGCTGACGCCGGTGCCGGGCGGGGTGGGGCCCATGACGCGGGCCATGCTGCTGCGCAACACCCTGGAGGCCGCACGGCAATGGTCCTCGAGCGGGCCGCGCTGACCGTCAGCCAGCTGACGCGCCTGGTCAAGGACCGGCTCGAGGCCGAGCCGGCGCTGCAGGCCGTCTGGGTGGCCGGCGAGGTCAGCAACTACAAGCGCCACACCTCCGGCCACATCTACTTCACCCTTAAGGACGCGGGGGCGACGCTGCGCTGCGTCTTCTTCCGCACGTACGCGGCGGGCCTGAGCTTCGAGCCCGGCGCCGGCCAGCAGGTGCTGTGCCGCGGGGATATCGGCGTGTTCGAGCGGGACGGCCAGTACCAGCTCTACGTGCGGTCCATGCAGCCGGCCGGCCAGGGCGACCTGCACGCGGCCTTCCTGCGCCTCAAGGCCAAGCTGCAGGCTGAGGGTCTGTTCGAGCCGGCCGCGAAGCGGCCGCTGCCAAAACTGCCTCGGAGGATCGGGCTCCTGACCTCGCCGACCGGCGCGGCGCTGCGCGACATGGTGCGGGTCGGCCAGCGCCGCTACAGCAACCTCCACCTCGTGGTGATCCCCGTGCTCGTGCAGGGGCCGGAGGCGCCCGCCAGCATCGTGCGGGGGCTGCGGCAGGCCGGTGGGCCGGAGGTGGGGCTCGACCTCTGCGTGCTGGCCCGGGGGGGCGGCTCGCTCGAGGAGCTCTGGGCCTTCAACGACGAGGGCGTGGCGCGGGCCATCCGCGAGTGCCCGGTGCCCGTGGTCTCGGCGGTCGGCCACGAGACCGACTTCACCATCGCCGACTTCGCGGCCGACCTGCGCGCGCCCACGCCGTCGGCGGCCATGGAGATGGCGGTGCCGGAGCGGGCGGCGCTGGACCGCGGCCTGGCGAGCCTCGCCGAGCGCAGCCAGCGGGCCATGCGGGCACGGATCCGCCGTGAGCGCCAGCGGCTGGCCTCGCTGGCCGGCAGGCGCGTGCTGGCGCGGCCGTCGGCGCCGCTGGAGATGGCCCGCGAGCGGCTGGACCGGGCCGGGGAGCGGCTGCTGGCGGCGTTGCGGCAGCGGGGCGCCCGCGACCGGGTGTCGGTCGGGGCGCTGGCCGATCGCCTGCAGGCCCTGTCGCCCTTCGCCGTGCTGGCGCGCGGATATGCCATCGCGCGCGCGGCGGACGGCGGGGCGGTCCTGCATGACGTGCAGCAGACGGCGCCGGGCGCCGCGATCGAGGTGCTGCTGCACCGTGGGCGGCTGCTTGCCCGAGTGGAAAGGATCGATGCCACGTGGCGGACAGCCTCGGCCTCGCGCCCCGACCCGAGCTGAGCTACGAGGACGCGGTCTCGGAGCTGGAGGCGATCGTCGCGCGGCTGGAGCACGGCGACCTCAGCCTGGACGAGTCGCTGCGGCTCTTCGAGCGGGGCGTCGGCCTGATGCGGGCCGCCTCCGCCCGGCTGGACGAGGCGGAACGGCGCATCGACCTGCTGACGCTCGACGAGGCGGGAAGACCTGTGCTGCGGCCCATGGCCGGCCTGCAGCAGGAGCTGCAGCCGGAGCCGCGGGAGCCGGGGCCGGAGTCGCGGCCGGAGCCGTGGTCGGAGCCGTGGTCGGAAGGGGAGCGCTCTTGAGCGATCTCGGAGAGGACGCCCTCCGCCGCGACGCGGCCATGATCACACCGGTCCTGGCGGCGCTGCTGCCGCAGGAGGACCAGCCCCCGGCCGACCTCCACCGGGCCATGCGCTACGCCGTCCTGGAGGGCGGCAAGCGGCTGCGGCCGGCCCTGTGTATCGAGGCGGCGCGCGCCGTGGGCGGGGATGCGGCCGCCGAGCGGATCCTGCCCGCCGCGGCCGCCCTGGAGCTGATTCACATCTACTCGCTCGTGCACGACGACCTGCCCGCCATGGACGACGGCGAGCTGCGCCACGGCCGCCCCTGCTGCCACCGCGTGTTCGGCGACGCCGTGGCCCTGCTGGCGGGCGATGCGCTCCAGACCCTGGCCTTCACCGCCATCGCCCGCCCCCTGCCCGGCGTGCCCGCGGCGCGGCAGCTGGCCGCGGCCACCCTGCTCGCCGACGCCTCCGGCAGCGTAGGCATGGCCGGCGGCCAGGCCCTGGACCTGGCCGGCACGCCCGACCTGGAATCCCTGGAGGCGATGGAGCGGCTGAAGACCGGCGCCCTGATCCATGCCGCCGTCGCCATCGGCGGGGAGCTGGCCGGCGCTGATGAGGCGCAGCGTGCGGCGCTTTCCGCATACGGCCACGACCTTGGGCTCTGCTACCAGATTGCGGACGACGTGCTCGACGTGGTGGGGGAGACGGTGGCCCTGGGCAAGGTCGCGGGCGCCGATGCCCGTCTGGGCAAGCCGACGTACGTGGACCGGCTGGGCCTGGAGGGGGCACGGGCACGAGCCCGGGAGGTCGCCGGGCACGCGGCCGCGGCGCTGGCCCCGTTCGGCGAGCGGGGCGCCACGCTGGCCGCCATCGCCCTGTTCGCGGCCACGCGCGAGCGCTGAGGCGGGGGCGGAGGTGTCCCCGCCCTGACCGGGACAGCGGGGCACATACGGGCATCGGGTGTTTTCAACCTGGGCGGTTCGGGGCAAGCCGGCCGGCGCAGCCAGCCGGCTTGGCGCTTTGGTGGGCCTGGGTGCCGGGTCTGCCTGCTGCGGCTTGGCCCGGCGCCGCACCTTCCCTTGGGGCGGGTGAAGGGACCGGGGGCCCGACACGGCCGCCACCCGCCGGAGGGCCCGAGCCGCGGCGACTGTACGCAGGACCCACTTCGGGGTCAGCGGCGCCAGAAGGTTGACCCATCCGAAGTCCCGGTCGACAGGTTCTCGGCCGGCAGCGCCGGCGTGAGTCCCTCGCCCCCCGCCTGGCCGGCCCGCCCTGGGTGCCGCATCGCTGTGGCCAGACGGGTTCGATCTGGCGACTTCGGCGACCGCGACGGCGCACTGGGGCTCCAACCTCGCCTCCAACCTCGCCGACGCCCCCAGCGTGGCCTCCGGTAAGCCGATTCGCGTCGAGATCGGCCTGCTCGACACGAGCGCGACGGGGTCCGCATGGACGGGGTACCAGGTCACCAACCTCACCCCGGATGTTGCGGATCGCCCAGCGACCGACGGCACCGACGGCACCCAATACCTCAGGGGCGTGAACGGTGGCGCGCAGCCGAACATCTGGGCTCCCAAGGCCTCTCTGACCATTGCGAACGTGGACGGCGGCCCGGTGCTGACCGTCCCTGTCAGCGGAGAGGTCAACGCGACTGGCGCGGTGATTTTCGGCTACAACTGGAGCGCCGTGGACAGTTCGGGCGCTGCGGAGACTGGCACGTATAAGCTCACCTTCGGCATCGATCCGGCGGTGAGGATCAACGCGGTCGTGCCCGGTGCGGTCAAACGGGGTCGGCCTGGACGGGTTACCAGGTCACCACCTCACTCCGGATGTTGCGGATCGCCTCGCGACGTACGGTACCGACGGCACCCCGTTCCTCAGCGGGGTGAACGGCGGCGCGCAGACGGACATCTGGGCTCCCAGCGCCTCTCTGGTCATCGAGAACGCGGACGGCGGCGTGGTCTTGGCAACCCCGCTGAGCGCGGAGGTCAACGCGACCGGAGCAATGGTCTTCGGCTACACGTGGGGCGCGGAGGGAAGCTCGAACGCGCCGGCCGCCGGCACATACAAGATCACCTTCGCCATCGACGACGCGGTCACGATCAATGCGGTCGTACCCGGCGCGGTCAACAGCCCGACGGTGGGCAGTGACTGGCACAGCACGTCCATCTGGTCGATGCTGCCGCTCGCCCGGTAGGCCGCCGGCACGTAGCTCAGCGGGCGGCGTTGACGGTGGTGGGCAAAAGCGTCCATGTGCCGTCCGAGTTCATCGCGTAGACTGACAGCCGCCCAGGCGACACGCGCTGGGGCGTGCCAAGCGTCGCACCAGTCAGCGTGAACGTCGGGCTCGCGGCGGTCAGGCCCTGGGGCAGCCCCGCCGGTGCTCCCGTAGCCTCGGTGACCGCGAGCGTCGCGTTGCCTGTCAGCGCGCCTGCCGGCATGGTGAGGGTGAACATGCCATCGGTTGTTGTCAGGGTGCTTCCGGCGGAGCCGACCGTGCCCGCGGTCGTCGGTGCCGAGGTGGTGGTCCTGCTGCTTGGCGCAGCGGCGGTGCCGCCGCGCCCGGTTCCGCCACCGCCCGAAGGGGGCGCGGTGAAGGTCACCTGGGCCGTCTGCTCGATCGGCACATCCCCGGCGGTGGCGGTGTGGGTCACGCCCTCCGGCGCGCTGTCACTGACCGTGAAGGTGGCGACCCCGCTGCCGTCGGTGGTGGCCGCAACAGGACTGATCGTCGAGCTGTTGCCGCCGTTGGCTGCCATGCTCACGCTCAGGCCGGGGATTCGAGCGCCGCCGGCTTTCGCGACCGTGACGGTGATCGTAGCCGTGGCCACGCCGTCGGCCACGACGGCGGTTGGGTCCGCGGTCACCGTCGAGGCGCTCGGGTCCGGGATGGCGGTGAAGGTGACCTGGACCGTCTGCGTCACGGTCACGCCGTCCGTCTCATCCGTCGCCGTATAGGTCAGGGGTCCTTCTACAGTCGTGTCCTTGACCGTGAAGGTCACGACGCCGTTGATGTCAGACGGGCCGCTGGGCGGGGGGATGGTGGAGCTCACGCCGGAGGCTGTCAGCGTCGCGCCCTTGCCGCTGACCGTCACGCCGTCGACGTTCCGGAGCGTCACGGTGATGGTCGCCGTGGCGGTGCCGTCTGCGGGCACCGCGGTGGGTTCGGCGCTCACCGTTGAGCGCGTCTCGTCGGCGGTCAACTGGATGAAGTCCACAGTTGCGGTGGCGGTGAGCACCGTCGGTCCGGCGGTGGCGGCGGTGCAGATGACCGTCTCCGCCATCTTGCCGGTCACCGTGAACGTGGCCACCCCGCTGCCGTCGGTCGTGGCACTGGTGGGGGTGATGACGGAGTACGGACTGTTCGGCGGCAGGCTCACGCTGATGCCTGGGATTGGGTTGTATGCCGCATCGTAGACCGCGACGGTGACGGTGGCCGGTGTCGTGCCGTCCGCGGGGACCGAGGCAGGGGGTGCGGTGCGTGATGGCCGTCCTGCTCACCGCGTACGGGAACGGGCCGCACGCCTCGGCCAGCGCGGTGAACCGGCGGTAGGGCGCCACGACCTCAGGCGGGCGGCCGGCTAGGTGGCGCTCCACCGTCCAGACGTCCTCGCTCAGAGCCGGACCTGGCCATCCACGATCGGCGCGCGCGGGTAGTTGGCGCCGGCGATCGGCGAGCCCGCCAGGCGGCGGAGCGTCGCCAGCTGCCCGACGTGCGTGAGCGCGTCCGCCATGGGGCCCTGGATCACCGCGTCGACGCTCGCCCCCTCCAGCGGGACGGTTGCCAGCACGCCGTCCAGGGCGGCCATGGCCTCGCTCAGGCGGTCCAGCTCCTGCGGCCAGGGCAGAGCGGGGAGCGCGACGCGCTCTCCGCCGCGAAGGATCCGTCCGATGAACTCCATCAGGCCCGTCATGTGGCGCACGAGCTCGATCGGCGGGCGCACGCCGGCGCCGGCCTGAAAGTCGGCGAAGCCGTCCGGGGTATCGCGCAGGCAGAGGCCGCCGCGGAACGAGATCGTGGCCAGCAGGTGGCGCAGGATGTGCCGGGTTTCGGCGTCGGGTGTCGCCTGTGTCTTTTCCATGCCCTACCGATACGCCGGGGACCGGGCCACCTCCTGGGCCAGGGCCACGGCGCGGCCGGGGGAGTCCACGTCCGGCGCGTGCTTGACGAAGGCGTAGACGTCCAGGCCGCTGGCGGCATGGCGGCGGAGGCGCTCGGCCCACACGGCCGAGGGGAAGCTGGCCTGGCGCAGGCGGATGTACACGAAGCCGCGGCCGGGCAGGGGCGGCGCGTCGTCCACGCCGACCCGGGCGGCGCCGGCGCTGCGCAGCAGGTCGTCGACCTCCGCGACAGGGTGGCCGAAGTCGAAGGCTGCCGGCAGGCCGGGGGGCAGCCGCGCCAGCAGGGCGGACAGACCCTCGGGGTCGAGCGGGGCAAAGCGGGGCAGCTGGAACATGACGGCCCCGAGGTGGGCGCCGAGGGCCGGCAGGACCTGCAGGAGGCGGTCCAGGGCGGGTCCGGGCGCAAGGCCGACCCGGCGCGGCGCCTTGATGGCGAAGCGGAAGGCGGGCGGGACCTGGGCGGCCCAGCGCGCCAGCAGGTCCGGGGTCGGCATGCGGTAGAAGGTGCTGTTGATCTCCACGGCGGCCAGGTGCTCGGCGTAGTAGGTCAGCATGCCCTCTGGCGACAGGTCGGGCGGGTAGAAGCGGCCGCGCCAGCCGGGCTCGGAGAAGGCCGACGTGCCGATGTAGATGCGCCCCACGGGGGTAGGCTGCCCCGAATCCGTGTGGGGCCGAGGGACTGGGCCGGCGGCGCGAGAAGGGGAGGCAGGCGGGTCCGTACCCCGCGCGCGCCGCTCGGCCACTCGGCCGCCATGGGGGGTGCACGCGGAGCCGGTCGAACCTTGGCGAACGGGTGACGCGCGCGATGGACTTCACGGGCAAGACGGCGCTGGTGACAGGTGCGGGCGGGCGGCTCGGGCGCGAGGTCTGCGTTCGCTGCGCGCGGGCGGGGACGCGGGTGGGCGCCGTCGATCTGAGCCAGGAGGCCGCGGAGGCGACGGCCGCCGCAGCCCGGGCGGCCGGCGGGCAGGCGGCGGGGCTGCGGGCGGGCGTCGCCGACCCCGAGCAGGTGGAGGCCGCCGTGGCCGGCTGCGAGCAGGCGCTTGGGCCGGTCGACATCCTCATCAACGCTGCCGGGATCTTTCCGAACACGCCGCTCCTCGAGATGGACCTCGTCGAGTGGGACCGGGTCTTCGGCATGAACGTCCGGGGGACCAGGCTCTGCTGCAGGGCGGTCGCCGCGCGCATGGTCGCCCGTGGCGCGGGGGGCGCGCCCGACCGGAGCCACGGATGGTGTAGGCCATGCGGGAACCATTGACTTCTCGTCGGGGGCCTCGACCTCGGCCAGGGCCGGCGCTGCCCACTACTGCGGCAGCAAGGCCGCCGTCAACATGATGTCGCAGGTGCTGGCCATCGAACTCGGTCCCCACGGTCCGCATCGCACCGCGGCCGCGGGCGCTGCTGCTGTATCCGCGTGAACACGGTGGCGCCTGGCCTCGTGCTCGATGAGGTGCTGCACGCCGGGGACAGCGCCGCCAGTCCGTACGTCGCGTCCATGCGGAAGATGTACCCGCTGGGGGGGACGGGCGCGCCGGCCGACATCGCGGGCGCGGCGCTGTTCCTGGCTTCGGACGAGCTCTTGCCCTGGACGACGGGCGCCTTCGTGGAGGTTTCGGGCGGCAGCCACACGGGGCGGCCGCATGTCCCCCTCTCGCGCCGGGACGTGCAGGGCACGAGCGGGGGCCGACCCGGGGTGAACCGGGTGTGGCGGGGACGTTCGGCGGTGGTTTTGGGAGACGCGGGCCTCACGGCGGCGCACCGGAAGGGGCCGGTCCTGCCGCCGTGCCCGCATCCCGACCGCTGCGCATCCGGCGCCGGCGCGGGCACGGACATGCAGTTCTGCCATCGACACTATCCGTCAGAGTTCGACGTTGACGCGTCGCTCGGAACCCTAAATGAACCCTAAATGGCCAGCGTGCGCGCCAGCTCGTAGAGGTCGGTCTCAAACGGCTTCAGGGCGGCCAGCACCTCGGCGTACGGCACGGTGGCCACCGCCGGGCCGTGCGCTGCCACCATGACCCCGCGGGCGCCGGCCAGGGCCTGGGCCACGGCCGCCTCACCCAGCCGCGCCGCCAGGGCGCGGTCATACGCCGTCGGCGGCCCGCCCCGCTGCACGTGGCCGAGCACCGTCGCGCGCGTCTCGTGGCCCGTGCGCGCCTGCACGGCCTCGGCGACGGCCGGGCCGGTCGCGGCGCCCTCGGCGACCAGGATGAGGCTGTGGCGCTTGCCGCGCGCATGGCCCCGCTCCACGCGCGTGCAGACGTCGTCGAGGTCGACCGGCAGTTCCGGCACGACGATGGACTCCGCGCCGACCGCCAGGCCGGCGTGAACGGCGATGAACCCGCGGCTTCGGCCCATGACCTCGATCACGAAGGTGCGCTCGTGGGCCGTTGCCGTGTCGCGGATGCGGTCGGCCGCAGCGACCACGGTGTTGACCGCCGTGTCGAAGCCGATGGTCTGGTCCGTATAGGGGACATCGTCATCGATGGTCGCCGGGACCGTCACCGTCGCCACGCCGGCGGCCTCCAGGGCCGCGCCGCCGCGCACGGTGCCGTCGCCGCCGATCATGACGATGACGTCCAGCCCGGCCGCCTCGCGAGCTGCCCTGGCCACGCCCTCCGGCCTGACGAACTCGGGACTTCGCGCGGTCAGCAGCAGGGTGCCGCCGCGGTGGACAATGTCCGCCACCGAGCCGACATCCAGCGGGGTGAGCTCGCCGACCATCAGTCCCGCGAAACCCCGGGCCACGCCGATCACCTCGGCGCCCGCATACACGCCGCGCCGCACCACGGCACGGATGGCGGCGTTCATGCCCGGGGCGTCGCCGCCGCTTGTCAGCACGCCGATGCGCATCCCGCGACCCCCCTCCGGTCTCTCCCCGTCGAGGGTAGCGATCCGCGGGCATCCGGCCCAACGGCCGCACGGCGACAAGTGGACGGGCAGCAGCGTCCCCGTCGGGGTCCGTTCGGACCTGGCGGCAGGACCGCCTGGGGCGCCTCCGCGGCCCCACGGTGGATCCGGGGCGGTGCGGCTGCGTCTGCGCTGCGGATGCAGCCTGTGGACGTGGCGTGGGCGACCGGGCACGCCGCGGGCGTGCTGGCGGCGCTGTCGGCGAGCGGCGGCCAGGCTGACGACGCGCGCTGGGTCGCCGACGCGCGGCGGATCCTGGCCGACCAGGGGGCCCTGCTGTAGCCGGGCTCGCATCCATGCGCGCGCGGGGTGGTGCGCCGCGAGCGAGTGAGGGGACGGCCGCAGGGGGGCGGTCGCACCGGGGGGCACCGATTACACGATGCGGGCCGCCGCGGCCCTTCGTGTCCTGCCATGCGATCCCGCTTCCCGAGGTGCCGCCTCAGATCCGCCCCGCGTGGTTGGGCGTGCCCCGACCCGTCGTGATCAGGCTGCGCAGGCTCTCGGTGACGTAAAAGCCCCAGGCGCCCGCGCAGCCGTCATAGCATTCGACGCCGGGCGCCAGGCCGACGTGGGTGAAGCGCACCTCCGTCTGGCCGTCCCTGCGAGCGATGGCAAAGACGACTTCCGTCCCGTCCCACTCGGCCTTGTCCTTGACAAAGCCGATGTAGCTCTTGACGACGCGCCACACGACCCTCTGGCCCGGCACGAGCTCGGTGATCCGCTGCGTGCTGCGGTGGACGTCCTTGTAGCGATACGTGAATTCGGCGCCGAGCGCGTCGGTGCGGCCCTCGACCTCCTCGGACCACCAGCCGCGGACGTTGTTGATCGCCGCGAACACCTCCGCCGGGCTCTGGTCCACGAGGAATGCCAAGGTCAGATCCTGACCGCTCATGTGCCCACGTCCTCTCCCTTTCGCTGGGCAGATGATAGGCCGGCATCCGGTGCCGCCGCTTCTTCCCGATTGCTGTGCGACCTGGGTGCCGCGTACAGGAACGCGGCAACGGGATCATGGTTGCGCGCGCACGCGCGCGCAAAGTCGTGCCAGCAGCGCTCGACGCCGCCGATTGCGCCTTTCGCGGGACGGAGGCACAGCGGGGCATCGTTGTCGTTCACGCTGACGGCCGCGCGGGCGCATGGAATCGTTGGCGCCGCGTCCGGCGTGGCCGTGTGCGGGGACGCGGCAACGGCACCACCATCGCGCGCGGAAGCGCGCGCAAAGCCATGCGGGCCGCGGCTTCGTGCCATGCTCCGCGCCACGGCGGGATCGGCGCGCGAATGTGTTATAATCGCGGGCAGGTCCGCTTGACGGACCGCACCATTCGCAGGTGGTGCAGTATCCTAGTCGGCCACCCGGCGTGAAGGCGGGCCTAAAAATCCGTCGCCGGGCACAACGATGAAGTTCCTGGTGGTGGCCGCTGACGCCCAGTCGGGGGTTGCTGCTGGGAGTTAAGGGGGATGGGGCGATCCGCAATGGCATGCGGGCGTGGACCCCGCCCCCGCGGAGACCCGTGCTTGCCGCCCCCGGTGGCGGCGACACGGGGGATGAACCTGCATGTGGTCGACCGCTGCGTGCAGTGTAGCCTGCCTTGCGTGGCCAGGGCGGAAGCCATGGTGCGGACGGCGGCGCGG
>JAJYVM010000056.1:0-2502 GCA_021792015.1 Bacillota bacterium
CGCGTTCCGCGACCTGTGCCTCGGCCACGCCGGCGCCATCGCGGAGCGCCTGGCCAGCCGCCGCGTGCAGACCAACGAGGTGGCGCGGTGCGCCTGCCTGCTGCCGGCCCTGGCCCTGGCCGGCAGGGACCGTCCCCTGGCCCTGATCGACGTGGGCGCCAGCGCGGGCCTGCACCTGCTCTGGGACCGCTACGCTTACGAATACAGCGACGGGCGGCGGTTCGGGCCGGCGGCGAGCCGGGTGCGGCTGCGGTGCGAGCTGCGGGGGCAGGGGCGCCCCGGGCTGCCGGATGGTGTCACCGCAGCCACACGCCTTGGCATCGACATTCACCCGGTCGATATGCGCGACCCGGAAGCGGCGCGCTGGCTGCTGGCGCTGGTTTGGCCGGACCAGCCGGAGCGGGCGGTGCGCCTCCGTGCGGCCATGGCCGTGGCCTCCGCGGACCCGCCGCGGCTGGTGGCCGGCAATGCCCTGGATGTGCTGCCCGCCCTGATCGACGAGGCGCCTGCCGGCGCCGAGGTCTGCGTGCTGCATTGCCACACCCTGAACCAGTTCAGCCCTGCTGACCGGGATCGCTTCGCTGACCTCCTGTGTGCCGCCGGCCGCCCCGTGACGCGCGTTTCCATCGAGGGGGCGGCCGGCGAGCCCGACCCGCGGCTGACGCTGACCCGCTACCGCGGTGGGCAGGTCGACGAGGTGCGGCTCGGCCACTGCGATGCGCACGGCGAGTGGCTGGCGTGGGGGCCTCCCGCCAGGTAGGCGCGGAGTGGCCAGACGGCGGCGCGCCCGCCGTGGGCGGGCCCAGCCCCGCCCTGCGGCTCGTCCACCGGACGCATGGCGCTCATGGTTGGCGTGGGCGGCCCCCACCGGGTAAGCGCCGGGTGACCCGAGGCCTACGCGCTGGCCGCCGGCGGGCCGAGCCCCGCGTCGGCGAACGCTTCGTCCACCGGATGCCTGCCGCTCCAGCCGAAGCCGAGGCCCGTGGCCAGCACGCCGCCCCCGCATGCCGCGATGACGCCCCCCACCGACCACACGGTGGCCAGGGCCCCCGCGCCGGCCTGGGACAGGGGCACCAGGGCCTGGGCCGTGCTGCCCAGCAGGCTGAACACCCGCCCCTGGAACTCCTCCGGCACGCCCGACTGCAGCAGGGAGTTGACAGCGGCGTTCGCGATCGCCGCCCCGGCGCCGGCGACCGCCATCATGACGAGGCCCAGCACCAGCGACCGCCCGAGGCCCAGCACGCCGAACGCCAGGCCAATGAGAGCGATGAGGCCATACAGGCTGGATGCGCGCCTGGCCGACCGCCCCGTGGCGCTGATGGCCGCCGAGGCGAACACGGTGCCGAGCGGGAAGCTGGCCTCCAGGAATCCGTACCCCTGCGCGCCGGCATGGAGCGGCCCGGCGGCCGGGGCCGGCAGCAGGACCATGGCGCCGTTGGTCAGTGCGTTGATGGCGAGCACAGGACCGGTCAGGGCGCGCATCAGCGGGTGCTTGCGCACATAGCGCAGGCCCTCCAGCATCTGGCCGCCGAAGCCGGACGCCGCGATGGCCCGCTCGGCCGGGATGGCGATCAGCGCAAGTGCGGCGAAAGAGACCAGAAATGAGCCCGCGTCGGCGCCAAGGGCCAAGGCGACGCCGAAGGCAGCCACCAGGACCCCGCCGACGGCGGCCCCGATCAGCCCGCCCGCCGACTGGGCAAAGCTCAGCAGGCCGTTGACCCGCGGCAGGGCCTCCGGGACCACCAGCCGGGGCAGCGCCGCCAGAAGGGCGGGGAAGTACGCGGCCCCGATCATGCGGGAGATGGCCAGCAGGACCACCAGGGCCCAGATCGGCAGGTGCCCGCTAACCGACAGCGCCGCGATGGCGCCGTAACACAGGGCAAGCGCCCCGTCCGCCGCCATCATCAGGCTGCGGCGGTCGAGGCGGTCGGCCAGCACCCCGGCGAAGGGGCTCCCCACCAGGCCGGCCGCCGCCAGGATCGCCGCCACGCCCGCCATGAGCGCCACCGAGCCCGTGGTCTGGAGCACCCACCAGAGAACGGCCACCGAGGCGAGCCCGTCGCCGATCACCGACACAAACTGGCCCGTCACCAGGATCCAGGGGTCACGGCGCAACCTGGCCGACCTCCGCCGCCGGGGCCGCACGCGGCGCCACGCTGAGGGCCCCGGTGACGGCTGGCGCCGCCGCGAGCCCGAACCCGGCCGCGCTGCCGGCCACGGCCAAGCCGCTGGCCAGCGTCACGGCCGCCGAGCCGAAGGCTTGGGACAGCACCCCGGCGACGGCCTGCGCGACGGGGGAGAGGCCCTGACCGAGGCCCCCCACGAGGCCGAAGACCCGGCCCTGCATCTCTGCCGGCACCCGGCGCTGCAGCAGCGTGGTGAACATCACGTTGGGCACCGCGACCAGCACGCCGCCGATGACGCTGAACGCCACGGCCAGCCCAAGGCTGGGCGACAGGGCCAGGCCGACGACCGCGAGGCCCGCGCCCGCCGTGGCGCCGT
>JAJYVM010000056.1:2512-13321 GCA_021792015.1 Bacillota bacterium
GATGGCCGGGCGGGCGCTGATGATCGCCAGGCCCGCGAGCATCCCGGCGGGGAAGCCGGCCTCCAGCGCGCCATACCCCTGGGCGCCGGCATGTAGGGGCCCGGCCGCCAGCAGGGGGAAGAGCACGGTGATGGCCCCGGCGGCGCCGTTCACGAGCAGCCCGAACTCCGTCATCGAGCGCACGAGGCCGTCCTGGCCGAGGAAGCGCAGGCCCGCACGCATCTGGCGGAAGAACCCGTCGGCAGCCGCGCCCGCCGCCTGCCGCACGGGGGGAATGGTGACCACGGCCAGGCTGGCGACAGACACCACGAAGGACACGGCATCCGCGCCCAAAGCGGCACCGACGCCCAACGCCGCCACCAGCACGCCGCCGATGGCGGCGCCCAGGATCTGGCCGCCGTTCTGGGCCATCCCCAGCAGGCCGTTGGCCCGCTCCAGGCCGTCCTCGACCACCATCTGCGGTAGCGCGGCCGCGAGCGACGGGAAGAAGAGGCTGCCGGCGGCCCGGGCCGCCGTGAGCAGCAGGAAGACCGCCCACAGCGGGAGGTGGCCGGTGGCCGCCAGAAGGGCCATGCCCCCGTATATGGCCGCTCGCGCCAGGTCGACGCCGATCATCAGGCGCCGGCGGTCCAGACGGTCGACGAGCACCCCGGCGAACGGGCTGAGCGCGACGGTGGCCGCGGCTGCGACGGCCGCGACGGCACCCATGGCGGCCGCGGAGCCCGTGCTCTGCAGCACCCACCAGAGCACCGCGATGGCCGCGATGCCGTCGCCGATGACCGAGACGAACTGGCCAGAGATCACGATCGCCGCATTGCGCTGCATGGCTAGTGCAGCGTCAGGGTGCCCACGCGGCGCACGTGCCGCTCGACGGCCCAGAAGACCGCGGCTCCGGCGGCGGCCAGCGCCGCCGCCATGATCGCCAGCAGCCGCACCAGGTCGATGGCCCAGGGCCCGCCGCGGACGGCCTCCAGGGCATACGTCATGGGCAGGAGGGCGTCGACCCGCTGCAGCCAGCCCGGCAGCACGGCCAGGGGGCAGGTGATGCCGCAGGCGACCATGAACAGGCCGCGGGCCAGGTTGACCACCACGCTCACGTCCTTTGCCCAGAACACCATCGCCGCTGGCACCAGGCCGACGCCCAGCACCACGGCACGGAGACGGCGACGACGGCCGCCGCCACCGGCCACGGCACCGCCCACCGCACGCCCAAGATGAGCGTGCACTCCAGCGCGTCCGCCACCATGCCAGCGAGCCTGAGGCCGATGTCGGCCAGCGCCGGCCCGGCCAACCGCGCGACCGCCGCCATCTGCCATCGCCTCGCCCCCAGGCTAAACACTGTCAATATTGATGTCAATAATGTTTAGTCTCGATTTGATGCGTGGCGCGACCCCCCCGCGATGCATTAGATTGGGCTCTGCGATGTCGGTGCTGCAGGTGCAGGGTCTGGCGAAGTTCTTCGGCGCGCGGGCCGTGTTCCGCGATGTCGGCTTCGCCTTGGCCAGGGGCGAGCGGGCCGGCCTGGTGGGGCCCAACGGCGCCGGCAAGACCACGCTGCTGGAGATCCTCGCGGGCCGCACCGAGGCCGATGCCGGCACGGTGGCCATGGCCCGCGACGTCGAGATCGGCTACCTGACGCAGGACCCCGAGCTGCCGGACGGCACCGTGCGGGCGGCAGCTCTGGCGGCCCGGCCGGACATCGCGGCGGCCGCCCACGCCATGGCCGAGCTGGAGGCCGCGATGGCCCGCGGGCAGGACGTGCTGGCCGAGTATGCCGAGGCGCAGCACGCCTTCGAGCACGCCGGCGGCTACGACTGGGAGCACCGGGTCGACGAGGTGCTCGGGGGCCTCGGCTTTCACGCCGGCGAGCACGACCTGAAAGCCGCCACCCTGTCCGGCGGCCAGCGCCTGCGGGCGGCACTGGCGCGCCTTCTGCTGCGCGAGCCCGACCTGCTGCTGCTGGACGAGCCGACCAACCACCTCGACACGGACGCCGTGGCCTGGCTGGAGGGCTGGCTGCCGCGCTACCCGGGCACGGCCCTGATCGTCTCCCACGACCGCTACTTCCTGGACCGGGCCTGCAACCACATCCTCGAGCTGGAGGGCGGCACGCTGACGGCCTACCGCGGCAACTACACCGCCTACGCCCGCCAGCGGGAGGCGCGGGCAGCCGAGCGGCAGGAGGCCGCCGAGCGCCTGCAGGCCGAGCGCGACAAGCTGCAGGCATACATCGACCGCTACCGGGCCGGCAACCGCGCCCGGCAGGCCAAGAGCCGCGAGAAGCGGCTGGAGCGGCTGCAGGGGCAGGATGAGGCCCCCCGCGCGACCGCCGTGCCCATGCGCCTGCACTTCCGCCCGCGCGGCACGAGCGGCCGGGAGGTCCTCGCGCTGGACGGAGTCGCCAAGGGCTATGGCGAGCGCACGCTCTTCGGCCCCTTCAGCGCCGAGGTCTTCCGCGGCGAGCGCATCGGCGTCGTCGGCAGCAACGGCGCCGGCAAGACGACGCTGCTGCGGATCCTCGACGGCGAGGAGGAGCCCAGCGCGGGCGAGGTGTGGTGGGGGGCCGGCACGCGCGTCGGCCTGTTCCGCCAGGACCTCGGAGGGCTCGACGACGCACAGACCGTGCTGGACGCGGTGCTGGACGCCAGCCCGGACCTGACCCCGGGTCCGGCACGCGACCTGCTGGCGCGCTTCCTCTTCCGGGGCGATGCCGTCTTCACGCGTGTCGGCGACCTCTCGGGCGGCGAGCGCAACCGCCTGTCGCTCTGCCGGCTGACCCTGGCCGGCGACAACGTGCTGCTGCTGGACGAGCCGACCAACCACCTCGACATCCCGGGCCGGGAGGCCCTGGAGGCCGCGCTGCTCGCCTTTCCCGGCACCCTGGTCGTGGTGAGCCACGACCGCTACCTCCTGGACCGCCTGGCCACCCGCATCTGGGCGGTCGGTGATGGCGCCGTCACCGACTTCGACGGCGGCTACAGCGCCTACGCCGCCAGCCGCGCCGCCGCTGGCCGCCCCGGCACACCTGCGCCACCGCCCCCATCCCCGCAGCGGAGGGAGTCGGCCCCGCTGCGTGTCCCCGGGCGGCCGGCCCGGCCCCAGTTCGACGTGGAAGCCCTTGAGACGACAATCGCCGCCATGGAGGCGGACGTCGCCACCTGGGAGGAGCGGCTGGCCGACCCGGATCTCTACAAGAGTGGTGACGCCGCCGCCGCCGTCGCCGCCTACGAGGCCGCAAAGGCCGAATTATCGCGCCTGTACGCCGCTTGGGAGGAAGGAGTCGCTGCCCTGGGGGCGAAGGAGCGCGACGGGGGCAGGGGGGAGCGGCATGGCCAATGAAGCACGCGGTCGTCCGCGGGCGAGCGATTTGGATGAAGCACGCGGTCGTCCGCGGGCGAGCGATTTGGATGAAGCACGCGGTCGTCCGCGGGCGAGCGATTTGGATGAAGCACGCGGTCGTCCGCGGGCGGGCGGCTTGAACGACGACGCCGCGCGCGTCGTGGTCGACATCTTTGGCGAAGAATGCGCGCTGCGGGGGGATGGAACGCCGGAGCGCCTGCGTGGTTTGGCGGCGCTTGTCGATGCCCGCATGCGGGCTGTCGCCGCGCGCTCGCCCCGTCTGAGCAAGACGCGGGTGGCGATGCTGGCCGCCCTGCAGCTGGCGGACGAGCTGGGCCGCCTCCAGGAGGTTCTGGTGAGCCGCACCGAGCCAGCCCTGGCGGCGGAACGCCCGCTGCCGGCCCCCGCCCCGGCGCCCGCCGCGCCGCCGCGCCGCATCACCCGCGGACCGCGGGCGTAACGGCGGCGGGCCGCGCATGAGCGTCCCCGGCGGTTGGCGCACCAACCGCGCCCTGTATCTGCTCTTCAACCGCTTCGCCGACCTCATCGAGATCGAGGGCGGCGAGGACGTCCGCAAGTCGGCGAGCTACCGTCGTGCCGCCATCGCCCTGCGCAACCTGGATCAGCCGGTGGACGCGATGGCCGCGCAGGGCCGGCTGCGCGAGATCCCCGGCATCGGGCCCGTGCTGGCCGCCAAGATCCAGGAGTATCTGGAGACAGGCCGCATCGCCGCGCTGGACCGCCTGGAGGCCGAGGTGCCGGCGGGCGTCCTCGACCTCCTGGCCCTGCCCGGTGTCGGCGCCCGCACGGCCGGCTCGCTCTGGCACGCCCTGCGCGTGACATCTCCCGCTGAGCTGGAGACCGCCATCCGCGCCGGGCGCCTCAAGGAGCTGGGCGGGTTCGGCCCCAAGAAGGAGCAGGCCCTGCTGGCGGCGCTGACCGGCCTCTCCAGCCCGCGGCTGATCCTCTCGGAGGCGTGGGATCTGGCTGAGGCCCTGCGTGCGCGCGTCGCGGCCGTGCCCGGAACGGCGCGCGTGGAGGTGGCGGGGGAGGCGCGGCGCGGCTGTCCGCTGTCCGCCGACCTGACGCTGGTGGCCGTGGGCGATGGGACGGCCATCGCGGCCGCGCTGGCCGGGCTCGCGATCTGGGCGCGCGATGGCGCGCCCAAGCCCGCCGCCTCCGCGGTCACGGCCACGCTGGAGTCCGGGGTGCCGCTGCGCGTCGTCCTCAGCCCGGCGCAGGCCTTTGGCACCGCCATGTGCCTGGCGACGGGCGGCGCGGCGCACCTGGCGGCGCTTGGCAGCCTGCCGGCCGCCGTGGAGGAGGCGGACGTGTACAGCGCCCTCGGCCTGCCCTGGATCGCGCCCGAGCTGCGCGAGGGCACGGGCGAGATCGAGGCCGCGCGCGCGGGCACCCTGCCGGAGCTGCTGCGGGAAGCGGACATCCGAGGCGACCTCCACACCCACACCCGCTGGTCGGACGGCTCGGCGTCCGTCGCGGAGATGGCGGCGGCGGCCGCCGCGCGCGGCGACCGCTACCTGGCCATCACCGACCACTCGCGGGCCCTGGTGATCGCCCACGGCCTCGGCCCGGACGAGATCCGCCGCCAGCGGCGGGAGATCGACGACGTGCGCGCCAGCACCGGCATGACGCTGCTGCAGGGCTGCGAGGTGGAGGTGCTGGCGGACGGGCGCCTGGACCTCGACGACGACAGCCTGCGCGGCCTGGACTTCGTGATCGCCTCGCTGCACAGCCGGTTCGGCCAGGACGGGCCGGCGATCACGGAGCGGGCCCTGCGGGCGGCGCGCCACCCGCTGGTGGACATGATCGGCCACCCGAGCGGCCGGCGGCTGCCGGAGCGGCCTGAATATCCCATCGACCTGGAGCGGCTGATCGAGGCCGCGGCCGAGGGCGGCAAGGTCCTGGAGGTCAATGGCTCACCCGAGCGCTGCGACCTCGACGGGGCGTGGGCCCGGAGGGCGGCTGCCAGCGGCGTGCTCATCTCGGTCGACAGCGACGCCCACGGAGTGGGTGGACTGGGCTTCCGGCGCTTCGGGGTGATGACGGCGCGCCGCGGCTGGCTGCGGCCGGACCAGGTCCTGAACACGCGGGAGCCTGAGGCCGTCCTCGCCTGGCTGGCACGCCGGCGGGGCGCACAGGACCAAAAGAAAGGTCACGCCGCGAGGGCGGCGTGACCACCGAATCCGCTTTTGGGGTCGATCAACGCCGGAAGCTTCTGTCCTCGCGCGGGCGGGCCTCGCTGACCGTGATGTCGCGGCCGCCGAGCTGTGTGCCGTTCAGCGCGTCGATGACGGCCTGCGCGCCCTCCTCCGGGACCTCCACGAACCCGAATCCGCGGGAGCGACCGGTCTCGCGGTCGGTGGCCACCCGGGCCGCCAGCACCTCCGCATACTGCGAGAAGATCTGGGTCAGCTCATCCGGGGTGACGCTCCAAGGTAGGTTGCCGACAAAGAGGGTCTTGGTCAACGGTCCGGTCTCCTCCGCGGGGGCCGTATCGGTTCGGAGGCGGGCGGCCCCCATAAACCCGCGCGGAGCGTACCACGAAGGCATTTGGCGGATCAAGCGCCCGGAGGGCGAAAAAGCGCGGATTCTGTCGACTTCAATCGACCCTTGGCCTGTTCCGCATCGTGTAATCACAGACCGCGCGGCGCGCCGCAAGTTGCTGGAAAGCCTGTAATGGCGGGCCAGGCGTGCGGAGGGCCGTCATGGCAGGTGGCCGCTGGAAGCTCCAGCGAGTCTCAGCGCCGTGTCGCTTCCTGCGGGCGCCGCTGCGGCCAGCGGGCGCGCGCCAGGCGGCGGCAGGACTCCCAGAGGTTCCCGGCGAGGAGGCCGCCGGGCAGAAACCACAGGGCGTTGAGGCCGAGGAAGGCGGCGCAGCTCGCGGCGGCCACCACCAGGGCGTACAGGTACTGGTGGCGCGGCTGGGCGGGCGAGGTCGGCGGGTCCGTGAGCATGATGGTGGCAAAGAACACCAACATCTGGATGTCGGGGGCGCGGAAGATCTCAGCCACCTGGGCCGCGTCGCCGCGGAAGGCCGCCACGGTGTAAAAGAGCAGGCTGGCGCCGAGGAAGGTCAGCGCCATCGGGAGCTTGTTCACCTTGGCGGCGACGTAGACGCCGACGGCCGCCAGGGCCAGGAACCAGAGCGGGGACAGCTCGGCCAGGGAGCCCCACCAGCTCTGCTCGCTGTGGAAGAGCAGGGCCGAGACCACCAGGCCGAAGGCGGCTGGGTTGAAGACGTTGCTCCAGCGGGTGCGCAGGGCGTACTTCGAGAGGATCGCCACCAGCGCGGTCAGGGCCGGGATGATCCAGGGCTGGTGCGCCCCCAGGAGCATACCGACGATGACGCCGGTGAGAAGGCCCCCGTCCGGGAAGCTCCAGCGGTCGTGGACCACCCAGCCCATCACCCAGTCGACGGCGACGGCGGTCGCGGCCGCGACGAGCACGCTGCCGAGGGCGCCGCTGCCGTCCTTCAGCGTGGCCGCGGTGACGGCCAGGAGCAGCAGGCCGATCAGGGCCAGGCCTTTGGGCGCGCGGACGAAGCCGGCCAGACGGCGGGCGGGCGAGCGGCGGACGCGCTGCGGGCGGTCGGCCGTCGTGACGGTCATGATCCTCGGTGCCTCCTCAGGCCGGAGGTCGCATGGGGCTGCAGGTCGGCGGCGAGGATCAGGCCCTCGGCCCCCTCGCGCGCGAGCCAGTCGATGCCGGCGCGCGGGCCGAGGACGAAGGCGGCGGTGGCAAGGGCGTCGGCGAGCATCGCCGAGGGGGCCAGCACCGTGCAGGCGGTGGCGGCGCCGGCCGAGCGCGCGGTCCGCGGGTCGAGGATGTGGTGGCCGCCGTCGGCGGCTGGGCGGGCGTAGTCGCCGGAGCTGCAGACGGCGGCGTCCGACACGGCCAGCACGGCGCTGTATGCGTCATGGGCGCGGGGGTGGCGGACTGCGACGCGCCAGGGCCGGCCGGCCGGGCCGCGGCCGCCGGCGTAGACGTCGCCGCCCGCCTCGACCAGGAAGTCGCGGAAGGCGGCGGCCAGCTCGCGCGCCGCCAGGTCGATGGCCATGCCCTTGGCCACGGCGCCCAGGTCGAGCAGCAGCGGGCGGCGCAGGGTGATGGTGCGCGCCGCGCGGTCCAGAACGAGGTCGCGCCAGGTGGGGTCGGCGGGCGCGGACGGCGCAAAGGGCTCGTCCGGTCCAGCGGGCTCAGCTGCCCCAGAGGGCTGGGCCTGTCCGGCGGACTCAGCCGGCCCAGCGGGCTGAGGCGGCCCAGAGGGCTGAACCGGCCCAGCGGGCTCAGGCGGCCCGGCGGGGTCAGTCGGGCTGGAGGGCCGAGCCGGTCCGGCGGACTCACCCGTCCCAGCGAGCTGAGCCGGTCCAAGCGGTGGCGGCATGGCCCCACGGGCGGCCGGGTTCCGGCTGCGCGAGGGTGACGGTGCCTGCGCCGGCGCGGCGGCGCCGCACGGGCCGGCTGCTGCCGCGGTGGGATCGTCCGGGGCCGGCCGTGCGCCGCCGGGGTCCAGCCACGGCTCGGCAAGCCCGGTGCGATAGTTGCGCACAAGGCCGCGCGCCTGCTGGCGGGCCCCGATGGCCGGGTCGAACGCGCCGCCGCTGCGCTCCGCCACGGCACACGCGAAGCGGACGGCCTCGAAGAGCAGCGGGCTGACGGGGACCGCCAGACCCGGCGGCTGGTCGGCCAGGCGCCGAAGCTCGCTCCCCGGGTCGAAGCGGCTGCAGCGCGCCTCGACCTCGGCGAACCACCCGAAGGCTCGCTCCGCCGCCGCCGCGCAGGCCGGGTCGTCACCCGGCGCCACGATGGTGATGGTCACCCGGGTGTCCATGTATGCGCGCGTGGTGCGGAAGGACGGGCCCAGGGGCTGGCCCGCGACCTCGTCGGCTGTCGCGGCGGATGGCGGCGGCCCAGCCTCCGCGCCGAGGTGGGCCGCCCGCGGTGGCGTCGCCTGGCGGCCAGGAGTGGCGAGTCGCTTGTCGGGACGGTCGCCAGGGCTGGCATGCGCGGGCGCCGGGCCATCGCCAGGGGTGGTGCCGGGTGGCGTCGCCCGGTCGCCCGGGAAGGCGTAAGGCCGTTCAGCCCCGTCGCCGGGGAAGGCGTGAGGCTTTGCCGGACGCATCAGCCCTTCGCCGCCTGCGCCGCGCTCAGGGCCTGCTGTACGGCCCCCAGGAACGACATGCTGCTGTCCGTGGCGCCGGCGACCGTATCGACCTGCAGGCTCTGTGCCGCCAGGACCTCGCCGGTCATCGGCGCCACGTCCGCGCACGGATAGTGGGTCGTGCAGCCCGTGACGACCACCGACGTGATCTTGCCGCTCTTGATCGTGAGGGCCACGGAGACGGAGCCGTGCCGGCTCCAGCCGGTTCCCGTATACACGCCGTCCTTGTATGGGCTGGCGGTGGCGGTGCTCGCCGCTGCGCCCTGCCCCTGCTGGCTCTGCGACGACTGGCTCTGGCCCGCTGTCGCGCCGCCGGTCTGGCTGGCGCCCTGGGCTTGGCCGGCTGGGCTTGTCGCGGCCTGGGCGGGAGCGGGCTGACCCGAGGCCTGGCCCGACGCCGGCGGGCAGGGCGCCTGCCCCGCCGTCCGCGTGGCCGCGGGCGCGGCGAACCCACCATCATCGCCGCCCCGGTACCGGTCACGCCCGCGGCCGCCGTCGTCCCCGTAGCCGTTGCGCCCGTCCCCACGGCCGTACCGCGGCAAGGGCGGCGCTACGGCGGTGGTCGGCGTGGTCGCGGTGGCGCAGTTCGCCCCGGAGGAGAACACCCCTCCCGTGGCGGCGGGGGGTGTGGCGGTCCCGCCCGCGTTGGCCGTGGCGGGCGCCGTGGATGCCGTGGTCCCGCCGTCCGCGGCGGCGGAGGCGGTTGGTGACGGCGCGGTCGGCACCTGGCTCTGCCACTGGTCGGCCGCCGCCTGCGTCCGGGCATATCCCGCCACGTAGACGGCGAAGATGGCGGCGCCGCTGAGCACCATCAGCTTCTTGGACGGCTTCCGGCTCCCGGCCTGCGTGGCCACCCTGCCCGCGGACCTCCCGTGAGCAGCCTATCCCGGCCCGCTTGGAATCGGCTGAGGCGCATGGTCTCGCATCGGACCGCACGCGGCCGGCCGGCTGCTCAGGGGCCATTGTCGCGTAGCCCGATCAGAATCCGATGAAGTCGCCGGTCCGGCGCGCCGCGCGCCGCCGGGCCTCAGCGCGGGGTGCCGGCCCAGGGATCAGGCGACAGCAGGTCGCCCACGCTGAGGATGCGGAGGCCCTTGTCCCGAATCGCGCGGATCATGGCCGGCAACGCCTGCACCGTCACGGCCGTCGGGTGCATGAGCACGATATCGCCCGGTCGGGCCCGGCCGGCCGTCCGCTCCAGCACCCGGTAGACCGGCGGGTTCTGCCAGTCGATGGTGTCGCGCGACCAGAGGACCAGGGTGTGTCCCGTGGCGGCCGTGGCGGCGATGACCGCGGCGTTGATGTCGCCCTTGTGCGGGGAGAACAGCACAGGCCGCCGCCCGGTCAGTGGCTCGATCGCGGCGTCGGCACGCGTGATGGACGCGCGCGCCGCGGCCTCGCCGATGCCGGCCCAACTGTGATCGCTGTAGCCGTGGTTGCAGAACTCGTAGCCCGCGGCCGCCATCTCGCGGACCAGGTCAGGGTGGAGCTGCGCCCACGCGCCGACCAGGCAGAACGTCGCGGGCGCATCAGCGGCCCGCAGCTCACGCAGCAGGGGCGGCACGAACTTGTCGCCCCAGGCGACGTTGATGAGGAAGGCCACGGCCTGCTTGCCCCGGTTGCCCCGGTACACCGGGCCGGGCGGCAGGTCGGCGAGGCCCCGCGCCGGCGGGACCAGACCCAGCACGGGCAGCGCCGCCGTGCCTGCTGGCGCGGACAGCACCCGGTCGACGGTGGCGCCCACGTCGATCGAGATCCCGTCCAGCCCGGGAACCCGCCCCTGGGTATCGGGGTCGATGCTCGGCTCGACCGGCTCCGTGACCGGCGAGGCGCTTGCGAGGTAGGCGCGGAGGTCAGCTGCCGTCCAGCCGGTCACGTCCACCCCGCCCAGGGTGACGCCGCTGGCGGCCGTGGGCCCGACCGTGCGCCCGGCCGCGGGCGCCGGCTGGGCCCGGAGCCAGGTGACGGCCAGGGCGATGGCCGCCGCGACCGCGACGGCGATGAGGCCACCGCGCCGCACCCCGATCCTGCCCCCCGGAAATGCGTATGCGGCGGCGCCGCGGGTCAGGCAGCGGCCCCACCCGGCCGGTCGGCCGCCGCCAGCGGGGCAGCGGGGCGGCAGGGCCATGGGCCGGCGCGGCGCCGCGCCGGCCACCGGCGCGCTGCCAGGGCTCGGGGCGGCTCCTGTCGAACCCCGTCCCCGTATGGCCGCCGAGAAGAGCAAGCTGCCGCGGGTGCCCGTGAAGAAGATCCTCGCCGCCCTGGCGGAAGCCTACCCCGACGCCGCC
>JAJYVM010000057.1 GCA_021792015.1 Bacillota bacterium
GAGCGCACCGACACCAGCAGCGGGTCGCGCGGATCGCCCAGCCGCCGCCCCTCGCGCGCCTCCAGCGCGTGCAGGTGCTCGACGGTCTCCTGCCAGAGCGCGGGGTCGAGGCGGCCGTCGCGCTGGCCGTGCAGGTAGGCCCGGCAGGCCTCCGTCGAGATGGTGAAGCCGGGCGGCACCGGCAGGCCGGCCCGGCTCATGTCGGCGAGCCCGGCCCCCTTGCCGCCAAGCAGCGCGCGGTCGGCATCGCCCCAGGCCCCGGCCGCCGCCTCCACCGCCGCCGCCTCCCCGAAGTCGAACACCCAGCGGCCCATGCCGCTACACCCCCTCGGAGCTGCCGCCGCGCCCACCGGCGTTCACCAGCTCCATGACCTTGGTGGCCGTCTCCTCGACGGCCTTGTTGCTCACGTCGATCACGGGGCAGCCCACGCGCGCGAACACCTGCTGCGCGTAGCGGAGCTCCTGCGTGATCCGGCCCAGCTCGCCATAGCTGGCCTCCGGCGGCAGGCCGATGGCCCGCAGCCGCTCGAGGCGGATGTCGCGCAGCTGGCCCGGGTTGATGGTCAGCCCGACGACCTTGCGCAGCGGCACGTCGAACAGCTCGGGCGGCACCTCGACCTCGGGCACCAGCGGCACGTTGGCCACCTTGAACTGGCGGTTGGCCAGGTACATGCTGACGGGCGTCTTGCTGCTGCGCGAGACCCCGATCAGCACCACGTCGGCCCGCTCCAGCCCGCGCGGGTCGCGCCCGTCGTCGTAGCGGACGGCGAACTCGATGGCCTCGACGCGGCGGAAGTAGTCCGCATCCAGGCGGTGGACGAGCCCCGGCTCCAGGCGCGGCTGCCCGTGCGAGGCGCTGGCGATCGCGTCGATCACCGGCCCCATGACGTCCACGGCCGGCACGCCGGCACGCCTCGCCGCGTCCTGCATGCAGCTGCGCAGGAGGGGCTGGATCAGCGTGTAGACGATCGCGGCCCCTGCCGCGGCGGCCTCGGCCACGACGCCGTGGACCGCCTCCTCGCTGTGCACGAACGGGAAGCGCTTGAGCACCAGACCGCCGCCGTCGAACTGGCTGGCGGCGGCGCGGGCCACGAGCTCGGCCGTCTCGCCAAGGGCGTCCGACATGACAAAGACGGTGGCGCCGGCGGGAGCGGACATCCATCCACCACCCTGTTGACGGAGCGTATACCGGGTCGTCGGGGCTCGTTCCTGCTAAGGGGACATGGGCAGCAAGCGCGTGTTGGGCACGGCGGCGCGACGCGCCGCCGTCGCAATGTGGTTCCGGTTGCCGCGCGCCGGCTCCTCAGCCGGTCGCACTGCGCGGCGCATGCCAGCCCCATCGTGGGCGCATCCGGGTTAGCTTGGCTACGACCGGTTGCGCCGCTGCGCCGCGCCTTCCGGGCCGCGCGGGGGGGCGGCGGCCGACTTGCGGCCGGCGCTCACGCCACCACGCGGCCAAGGTCCGCGAACCGGGCCGCGAAGGCGGCCACATCCCGCAGCAGGGCCAGGCGGTTGGCGCGCACGGCCGGCTCCGGCGCCACGATCAGCACCCGGTCAAGCAGGGCGTCCACGGCCGGACGGAGCGAAGCGACGGCCCGGGCATGCGCGAGCCCCTCCAGATGCGGCGCGGCCAGCAGCGCCCGCCCCAGGGCCTCCTCCTCCACCGCGCTCGCCCCCTCGAGACGGAACTTCGCGTCGGGGTCGGCCTTTGTGGCCAGGTTGGCGCAGCGCCGGTACACCGTGAGGAAGTCGTCGGCCAGCGCCGGCTCGGCCAGGATGGCCTCGAGGCTGGCCAGGCGCGCCCAGAGCTCCCCCACCCGCCACTCCTCGGCGCCGAGGACGGCATCGACCAGGTCATAGCGATGCCCGGCCTCGATCATCAGCCCCCGCAGGCGCTCGCGCAGGAAGCGGCGCACCTCCCGGCTGGCGGCGGCGGGGTCTCCGACGCCGCTGTAGCCGGCGATGGCCGCGGACATGGCCTGCCCGAGATCGGGTTCGCTGCGCTCGCGCAGGATCCGAAGCACGGCGATGGCCTGGCGGCGCAGGCCGAAGGGGTCGGCGGAGCCGGTGGGCACGCGCCCCAGCAGGAAGTGGCCGGCCAGGTTGTCGAGGCGGTCCCCGAGCGCCAGGTCCCGCCCCGCCTGCGACTGCGGGAGGTCGCCGCCCGCCGCCCTGGGGAGCACGTGCTCGCCGATGGCCTGGCATACGTCCGCCGGCTCCCCGTCCAGCTGCGCGTAGTGGGCGCCCATGGTCCCCTCCAGCTCGGGGAACTCGTCCACCAGGTGGGTCAGGCGGTCGGCCTTGCACAGGTGGGCCGCCCGCTGGGCGGTCGGTCCCGAGACCAGGCGGGCCAGACGCGCGACCTTGGCACCCATGTCCCCGAGGCCCTCGGCGAAGGTGACGCGCCCGAGCTCCGGGACCCGCGAGGCCAGTGTGCGCTTGCGGTCCTCATCGTAGAAGAAGCGGGCGTCGGCGAAGCGGGCGCGCAGGACCCGCTCGTTGCCCGCGATCACTGTGGCCAGGTGCTCGCCGTTGCCGTCGCGGACGCCGCAGAACTGCGCCGCAAGGCGCCCTTCCGGACTCCGCACCGGGAAATAGCGCTGCTGGACGCGCATGACCTCCACCAGCACGGCCTCGGGCACCGCCAGCGCCTCCTTGGGGAACTCCCCCAGAAACGGCGTCGGGTGCTCGACCAGCCAGTTGACCTCCGCCAGCAGGCCCTCGTCGATGCGGGCCGTGGCGGGAGCCGCCGCCGCGGCCACCCCGGCGCGGATGTGCTCGGCGCGCGCCGCGGGATCGGCCATGACGCAGGCCGTTGCCATCGCCGCCTCGTAGGCGGAGGCCGACGCAACCTCCACGGGGCCCGGCGCCAACGTCCTGTGGCCATGCGTGGTCCGCCCGCTGCTCAGCTCCCCCAGCACGAACGGCACCGTGTCGCTGTCCAGCAGCGCCACGATCCACCGGATCGGCCGCCCGAAGCGCAGGTCGCCCTCGCCCCAGCGCATGCTGCGCGGGAAGTCGATCCCGGCGATCAGGGCCGGCAGCCGCTCGGCCAGCACCTCGCCGGCGGGCCGGCCCGGGGTGCGGCGCAGGGCGAAGAGGTACTCGCCGCCGCCGGCCGGCCGGATCTCCAGCGCCGACGGGTCGACCCCCTGGCCGCGGGCGAAGCCGAGGGCCGCCCGGCTCGGCGCGCCATCCGGCCCGAAGCCAACGGCGCGGGAGGGTCCCCGCACCCACTCCTCCAGGTCCGGCTGCCGCTCCGCCACCCCCGCCACGCGCAGGGCAAGGCGCCGCGGCGTGCCAAAGGCCGTGGCGGCGCCGTGTTCCAGCCGCAGGTCGGCGAGCAGGGCAGGCAGCCGCTCGGCCAGCTGCGCAAGGGCGCTGGGCGCCGCCGCGGCCGGCAGCTCCTCCGTCCCGATCTCCAGCAGCAGCTCAGCCATCCGCCCGCACCCCCTTCAGCAGGGGGAAGCCCATCTCTTCCCGCACCTTCAGGTAGGCGGCGGCCGCACGGCGCGTCAGCCCCCGCATGCGGTCCATGTAAGCCGCCCGCTGGGCCGGCGCCACGGCACCGCGCGCATCCAGCACGTTGAAGAGGTGCGAGCAGCGCAGCACGAAGTCGTAGGCAGGTGCCACCAGACCACGGGCAAGGGCCCGCCCGGCCTCGGCCTCGGACTCGTCGAAGTGGCGCCGCAGCAGGTCGGCATCCGCCAGTTCCAGCGCGTACACGCTCTGCTCGTACTCCGTGCGCCGGTAGACGTCGCCGTACGTGAGGCCGGGCAGCCACTGCACGGCGAACACGTCCGGCACGCCCTGGATGAAGGAGGCCAGCCGCTCGAGGCCAATCGTGATCTCCGCCGCCACCGGCCGCACCTCCAGCCCGCCCACCTGCTGGAAGTACGTGAACTGCGTGATCTCCATGCCGTCGCACCAGACCTCCCAGCCGAGACCCCAGGCCCCGCCGGCCGGCCACTCCCAGTTGTCCTCGACGAAGCGGATGTCGTGCTCGCGGCGGCGGATGCCGATCGCCGCCAGCGAGTCCAGGTACATGTCCAGCACGTCGGCGGGCGAGGGCTTCAGCATCACCTGGTACTGCCAGTGCTGGTAGAGGCGGTTGGGGTTTTCGCCGTAGCGCGCATCCGCCGGCCGCCGCGAGGGCTCGACGTAGGCCACGCGCCAGGGCTCCGGCCCGAGGCAGCGGAAGAACGTGGCCGGGTTCATGGTGCCGGCGCCCTTCTCCACGTCGTAGGGCTGCGCCAGCATGCAGCCGCGGTCGGCCCAGAACCGGTGCAGGGTGAGGATCATGTCCTGAAAGTCCACCGGGCCACTCCCCCTCCGTGCAGACGAAAACGCCTCCCGCCCCGCTCAGGGACGGGAGGCATGCTCCCGCGGTTCCACCCTGTTTGGTCGGGACGCGACGTCGCGCGTCGCGTCCCGGCCCGCTCTCTGCGCCAGTTCGACCTTGGGGACGCCCTTCGCCGGATCCGCCGAGATCGCCCTTGCACCATGCGGCGACTCGCTATGCTCCGCAGAGTCCGGGTACTCCTTCCCCGTGTGACGCCAATGCTAGCAGAGCCCGGCCCGGACCGTCAACGCGCTACCGCTCGATGGCGATGCTCGCATGGCCGGCCAGCGCGGCGGCGACCCCGGCGACGGCCGCCAGCGGGAAGATCAGCGACCCGGCCGCGGCCAGGCTCGCCGGCACCGCGATGAGGGTGTGGCCATGGCTCGAGCGCACGACCACCTTGGTCGCGTTGCCCTCGGCCACCAGGCGGCGGATGCCGCGCTGCAGGTTCTGGCCGCGCTCGGCCAGCCAGGGACCGTGCTCCGCCTCAAGGGCCAGGATGGCCTTCACCACGTCCCCTCCCGAGTCCGTCAGCGCCTCGTAGGCGCGGCGATAGCTGACGCCCGTGCGCTCACGGACGGCGTCGATGGCCTCCAGCGTGATGCCCATGCCCAATCGCCCCTCTGGATCGCGCGGATGGCCCGCGCGATCACGGCTTCAACGCAAGCGTCTCCAGCATGCCCCGCGAGCGGAGCGGCCGTCCAAGCACGTATGTGACGTGGCCGTACAGGGCGGCGGCGACATCGGCCGCCCCGGCCGCAGGCAGCGGCGGCAGGTGGTCCAGGCCGGTCCTGGCCAGGGCGCGCAGCCAGCCGGCGGCGGCCGGGCTCAGCAGGCGGCCCTCGCCGCCGCAGGCGGGGCAGCAGAGGCCGCCGCGGCCGGGGACGTAGCGCGCCCCATCCGCCAGGGACCGGCCGCACTGCACGCAGGCCTCCAGCTCCGGGGCAAAGCCCGCGGTGGCCAGCACCTGCAGCTCCAGGCGGCGCAGAAACGCCGGTCCTGGCGCGCCGCCGCCGCTCAGCCAGTCCAGGCTCTCGCGCAGGAGGGCGAAGGCCTCGGGCGCCTCCTGGCGGTCCTCCCAGAAGCTGTCCACGAGTTCGACGGCGTAGGCGGCCGCCGCCAGGGTGGCGAGGTCGGCCGTCAGCAGGTGGCTGGGCCGCACGATGTCCGCCTGGCTGATCCCGTCCAGCTCGCGGCCCTGCCAGAGGAGGTAGCTGCCGTGGGTGAAGGGCTGCGCGGCCGCCGCCAGCCGGCTCTTACCGCGGGCCACGCCCTTGGCCACGGCGCGCACCTTGCCGTGCTCGGCCGTCTGCAGCACGATCACGCGGTCGGCCTCGCCGAAGGGGTAGCCGCGCAGGACGATGGCCTCGGTCTTGTAGAGCGCTGCCGCCATCCCCCGTCCGCTGGCTCTATCGTAAACGATGTGCGCATTGGGCGGGCCGGTCGCTGCGGCCCGGGCGCTGGCGCATCTGAATGACGTTGCCCGTCACCATGGCCGCGAGGTTGGATGCCAAGAAGGCGATCACCTCCGCGACATCAGCCGGCTCGGCGACGTGCCCGGACCGGCAGCGCCGGTGCGGTGGATTGAAACGCGCGCTGTTGGCGGACGGGTACCTCGGCGTCCCGGGAGCCGGACCGGCAGCGCCGGTACGGTGGATTGAAACGCGCGCTGTTGGCGGACGGGGACCGCGGCGTCCCGGGAGCCGGACTGACAGCACCGGTACGGTGGATCGAACCGCGCGCCGTTGGCGGACGGGGACCGCGGCGTCCCGGGAGCCGGACCGCCAGCGCCGGCGCGGTGGCAGGCAGGAGCCGCTGCCGTCGGTGGCCCGCGCCGGGCGGGAGCGGGACTGGCGCTACAGCGCCAGCGGCAGGCTGGGATCGGCGTCCAGGTCGAGGGAATCGCGGCGGCCCGCGGTGAACGCGGCCCAGCCGGCGGCGGCGATCATGGCGGCGTTGTCCGTGCAGAGATCGAGGGGCGGGACCCGGACCGGGACCGGGCTGCGCTCGGCCAGGGCGCGAGCCAGCGCCTTGTTGGCCGCGACGCCGCCGGCGACCAGGAGGGAGCGGGCGCCGAAGGCGGCCGCCGCGAACGCCGCCTTGGACGCCAGGACCTCGACGGCGGCGCGCTGGAAGCAGGCCGCCACGTCGGCGGGGCGGGCGTCCGGGTGGCGCTCCAGGTGGACGGCGACGGCCGTCTTCAGGCCGCTGAAGCTGAAGCGGTAATCCCCGGGCTCCGGGAAGGCGCGAGGGAACTCGATGGCGTGCGGGTCGCCCGCTGCGGCCAGGCGCTCGACGGTGGGGCCGCCCGGGTAGGGCAGGCCGAGCAGGCGCCCCACCTTGTCAAAGGCCTCCCCGGCGGCGTCGTCGGCCGTGCTGCCCAGCAGGCGCAGCTCGCTGGCCGAGGCCAGCAGGGCCAGGTCCGTGTGCGAGCCGGACACGACCAGGGCCAGGGCCGGGAACTCCGGCGGGCCGCCGCAGAGCCAGTGGGCGAAGATGTGGCCGGCCAGGTGGTTGACGCCGACCAGGGGCAGGCCGCGGGCCAGGGCAACGGCCTTGGCGGTGCAGAGGCCGACCAGGAGGGCGCCGGGCAGGCCGGGCCCGCGCGTGACGGCGACCAGGTCGAGGTCCGACCAGTCGGCGGCGGCCTGCGTCAGCGCCTCGCGCAGGACGGGGCCGATGGCCTCCACGTGCCGCCGGGCAGCCAACTCGGGGACGACGCCACCGTATTGGGCGTGCAGCGCCTCCTGGCTGGCGACGACGTTGCTGAGCACACGGCTGCCATCGGCCACGACGGCTGCCGAGGTCTCATCACAGCTGCTCTCGATGGCGAGGGTCAGCACGTGGCGACGCTCCCGTCCGGGACGAGGATACCACCCCGGCCCAAGTGGCCTCAGCGATGAAAGAGGATGAGCGTCGCGATGCCGACGCTGGCAGCGAGGATGGCGATAAACGACGTCACCGACCAGCGAACCATCGTGAGCATGTCCCCGCGAACCCCGTCAATCTTCGCCTCGGAATCGCGGCGAAGGGCGTCGATCCGGCCACCCAGGCCCTGCTCGACCCGATCGATCCGGCCACCGAGATCCTGCTCGACCCGATCGATCCGGCCACCCAGGCCCTGCTCGACCCGATCGATCCGGCCACCGAGATCCTGCTCGACCCGATCGATCCGACCAACGAGGTCCTGCTCGACCCGATCGATCCGACCAACGAAATCCTTCCGGACGTCTTCAAGCTTATCGTCCATGGCCTGACGCTGAGCATCGATTTTTCCGTCGAGCTCATGGTGCAGATGCTCGATCTTTGTCTCGACTCGATCCACGCGCTCCTCGATGCGAGTAAGGCCACCGCGCAGCTCGCCGATGCCCTCGCGAATGTCACCGAGGGCCTGAAACAGCATGAGGGTGTGGCTGACCCGCTCTTCTGCCGACGCCGCCGACTCTCGGCTTGCCGCAGGCTCATCCGGCACGGTGCTCACACCTCACACCACCAGTCTAACCGGCAATCAGGGCTCCGTGCCGCACCCGAGGTGGAAGCCGCAGTTGCGGCAGGTCTCGCCGCAGACCCCGGACATGGGCGCCCCGCACTGGGGACATGCGGAGGCCGCCTGCTCCGCGGGCCGTTGCACGACGACGGGCCGGTCGGTCTCGGACTTCGCCACGTCGATCACCTCGTGGAGCGAGCATAGCATGGGAACTGCTGTTCGGTCCAGTGGTGGGGGCTGAACGGAGGATGCGATTGCGCTGATGGTGGAGCCTGCTTGATGGGGAGGCAGGTCCGTGCCGCTCCTGGTGGCGGTCAAACCCGGGGCCGTCGCGGTGTCCCTGGGCGGAGACAGCGTGTACGCCTTCGACGGCGAGGGGCGGCTGCTGGCCGTGCACACGGCCGGCCGCACGTTTCAGCGCGCGCTGGACGGGCGCGTGTTGGAGAAGCTGCCTTCGCAGACGTCGCTCAAGGGCCCGTGGGAGCGCCGCCGCCGCTGGCTGTCGGAGACCGCGGCGGGTGGCGTGCTCACGGCGGTCTACGGCGAGATGCGCCGGCACGCGGCCGACCTCGAGCAAGCGCTGGGACGCGCTTCGCCCCCGCCACCGGCGGGCTGGCTGGAGGCGACGCTGGCGTGGGACGGCGTGCGGCTCGCTGCGGACGGGGAGCGCTTCCGCTCCGTCTATGCGCCGGTCGGCATGCTGCCGCCTGACCAGTACCGGGCCGTCGTGCTTCAGGCGGCCTTCGGCTGCCCCTGGAACCGGTGCACGTTCTGCACCCTGTACCGCAGCCAGAGGTTCCGCGTGCGCACCGTCGAGGAGTTCGCCGAGCACATCGCCGGCGTGCGCGCCTTCTTCGGGGCGGCCCTGCCGAGCCGCCGCTGGCTCTTCCTCGGTGAGGGCGACGCGCTCTCGCTGCCCACGGCAAGGCTCGTCGCGTTCATGCAGGCCGCGGCGGGCATCTTCCCCGTGGCGCCCTCCGGCCTCGGCGGACGCGCCCTCCAGGCCTGGCGGGCTGAGCGCGACGAGGGCTACGTGGGCTTTGCCGGCTTCCTCGACGCGGCGGCCGGCGCCCGGCGGCCGCCGCGGGAGTACGCCGACCTGCGGGTCCTGGGCCTTCGCCGCGCCCACGTCGGGCTCGAGACGGGGCACGCCCCGCTCTACGAGGCGCTCAACAAACCCGGCGACGTGGCGGCGGCGATCACGGCCGTTGCGAGGCTGCACGCCGCGGGCATCGGCGCCGGGGTGATCGTGCTGGTCGGCGCCGGCGGACGCGCCCTCGCGGCGGCGCACGTCCGCGACACCCTGGACACGCTGGAGGCGATGCGCCTTGGCCCGGACGACCTGGTGTACCTGTCGCGTCTGCGGGTGATGCCGGATTCGCCATACGACCGCTGGGCGCGGGCGGAACGGGCGGTGGCCCTGGCGCCCGATGAGCTACTGGCCCAGGACCGGTTGCTCGCCGAGGCGCTGCGCCGGCCCGGCGGACCTCACGTCGCGTCGTACGACATCGAGGAGTTCTTTTACTGAAGCGGCGGCACGGGCTTGCGGGCCAGCTCGTAGGCGAAGTCGATCGTCTGGTCGAGCGCGTGCCCGCGCAGGGTGTCCGCCAGCTCGCGCTCGAAGCGGGCGGCGTGCTCGCCCAGGGCCGCGCGGGAGAGGCCGGACATGGAGTACGCAAAGCCGGTCAGGCCCTCGATCGTCCAGCGGTGCGGCGTCGGGAAGCTGTGCCTGCCCTCGGCCACGAACCCGGCCGCGCGCAGGACCTCCACGTCGGGACGCGCGCGCTGCGGTTCGTCCCAGCCCTGCGGGACTCGTCCGGGGGGCGTCCACCGGTCGAAGGTGGCCGCCAGCGCCCGCTGCCACGGGGCATCGCCGAGATGGGGCGCGTCGCTCCACAGCAGCGCCAGGCACCCGCCCGGGCGCAGCCAGCGGAATACCCTGCCGGCCACCGCGTCCCGGCGCAGGCGGTGAAAGGCGTTGCCGATGGCGACGAGGTCGAGGGCAGCGTCGGGCAGGTCGACCTCCTCGGCGGCCGCGGCCACACACCGGATGCCACCCGCTGCCTTCGCCCGCGCGAAGGCCACCATGTCCGGCTCCTGGTCGACGGCCCAGACCTCGGCGAAGGCCTTCCGCATGGCGAAGGCGATCTGCCCCGTGCCGCAGGCGAGGTCGAGCAGGCGGCCGCCACCCCTCACCCCGGTGCGCGCCAGCAGGTCGCCGATCAGGGCCGGCGGGTACGGGACGCGAAAACGGTCGTAGTCCGCGGCGGCGCCCCGGTACAGGTCGCGGCGATACTCCGGGTCAGCCACTGCCGTGCCGTGGATCGCGCGAGGATTGCATCACGCAACCTTGCCGCCATCCATGGCTCCAGGCGCGAGCATTGCATCACGCAAACCTGCCGCCCCCCGTGGCTCCGGAATCCCCGCCCTCTTCGCAATACCGCAGCGCCAGCTCCGCATACATCCGCGCCGCCCCCACCGGCTCGCCCGCGTCCACCCACTCGTCGGCCTGGTGGGCCTGCCGCACCGACCCCGCGCCCGCCACCACCACCGGCACGCCCGCCCAATTCCGCAGCATCGAGCCGTCCGTCGTGCCCGGGATGCCGAACGGCGCCGCCGGCCTGACCGCGACCGCCGCCGCGGCGGCCGTGGCGGCCGCCATCAGCGGGTCGTCCGCCGGCAGGTCCACCCAGCCCCGGTCGTCCAGGACCTCGACCTCAACGCGCAGGGCAGGGTCCAGCACGGGGTAGCCGATCTCGCGGCGCCACCCGGCCTCGCGACCGCCGCGGTGGCTGTCGTTCATCGCCAGCGCCACCCCAGCCGCGATGTCCCGCACGCGGGCGGTCAGCGCGGCGTGGTCCTGCCCCGGCACCGTGCGCAGGTCGAGCAGCACCTCGGCGTTGCCGGGGACGACGTTGAGCTGCGGGGTGCCGCGGATCGGGGCGCGCACGACCGTCGGCTGCAGGCTGAAGCGGCCGAGCAGCGGGTGCAGGCCCGCCCGCGCGGCCTCCTCCGCCTGCAGGTCGCCGAGGGCCGTCAGCAGCGGGCCGAGCGCGACGAGCGGGTTGGCCCCGGCCAGGGCCACGGCGCCGTGCGTCATGCGGCCGTGCAGGCGCACGGCCAGGCGCACCCCGCCGCGGGCGCAGGTGCCGAGGGTCGCCAGCCCGTCGACGGGCTCGCAGGCCACCGCGCCGGTCACGCCGGCAGCCCCGCCCTCGCGGATGAAGGCCTTGATGCCCAGCATCAGGCCCTCCTCGTCCACCGGGGACACGAAGGACACGGCACCGCGCCGGGGCCGGCCCGCCGCGCGCAGGGCCCGCAGGGCGCAGAGGGCGGCCGCCAGGTTCTCCTTGGTGTCGCAGGCGCCGCGGCCGTAGATGCGCCCACCGGCCAACTCGGCGCCGAAGGGGTCGTGCGACCAGGTCGACGGATCGCCCTCGCTGACGACGTCGGTGTGGGCCTCCAGCAGCAGCACCGGGCCCGGCCGGCCGGAGTCCAGCCGCGCGAGGACGTTCGGCCGTCCCGGCGCCACCTCGGCGACCTGCGGGCGCAGCCCGAGATCCACCAGCTCCGCGCGGACGCGCTCGGCTGCGGCGGCCTCACCGTTCCCCGTGCCGCCCGGCACGCTGGGGATTCGCACAAGCTCGCGCGTCAGCGCGAGCACCCGATCCTCGTCGATCGTCAAGCCCTTCACCCCTAGACGTCCCGCCCGCCGTCGACCTCGAGCGCCGCGCCCGTGACCATCGCGGCCTCGTCGCTGCAGAGGTAGACAGCAGCCGCCGCCACATCCGCCGGGGTGGACAGCCGGCCCAGGGGGATGGTGGCGATGAAGGCGGCGCGCGCCTCGTCCGGGTCGCGCCCGGGGGCGAAAAAGCCCGTCAGCATCGGCGTGTCGCCCGCCACGGGGCAGACGCAGTTCACGCGGATGCGGTGGGGGGCCGCCTCCAGGGCCAGGGTGCGGGTCAGGCTGCTCACGGCGGCCTTGGTGGCGTTGTAGGCGGCGAGGCCGGGCCGCGGGCGAATCGCCGCCGTGGAGGACGTGTTGAGGATGGCGCCGCCGCCCCGCGCCCGCAGCAGCGGGATGGCGGCCCGGCAGCCCAGGAATACCCCGCGCACGTTGATGGCGAAGAGGCGGTCGAAGGTGGCGGGGTCCGTCTCCTCCAGGGGCATGGTGGCCTGGGGGATGCCCGCGTTGTTGCAGACGATGTCCAGTCCCCCGAAGGCGGAGGCCGCGGCCCCGAAGGCGGCGCCGATGTCGGCCTCGGCGGACACGTCGGCCTGGCTGAAGCCGGCGCGCCCGCCCCCCGCGCGGATGGCGGCGGCAAGCGCGGCCCCGCCCGGGTCACGGTCCACGAGCCAGACGGCGGCGCCCTCGGCCGCGAAGCGCTCGGCCATGCCGGCCCCGAAGCCGGATGCGGCGCCGGTGATGACGGCTGCCTTGCCCTGCAGGCGCACGAAGCGGCCCCCTTTGTGCCGCGACGCGTGGGCGTCGCGGCCATCGTCGTTCCCGGGCGGCTACCCGGGGATGGCCTCGAGGCGGAAGTCCTGCGCCCCCTGCCACAGCACGCGCCGGCCCAGCTCGGGCAGCTGCTCGGCGCCCTCGACGATGGTGGCGAAATGGCTGCCGGCCAGGGGCCCGAGCTTGCTCCCGAAGCTGGTGGAGCCGTACGGGAGCAGGATCTCGGTCTCGCTGAGCCCGCCCGGGTAGAGGAGGAGCTGGCCGGGGGCCGGGAAGCGGGTGCCGTTCTCGGGATCGCGGCCGACGCCGATGTCGCGGTCGCCGAGGGGTACCCAGGCCGCCTCGCCGCTCCAGCGCGACTGCAGGAGCTTGGCCTCCAGCGGCAGCAGCAGGCGGGTCACCGCCGCGCAGGTGCGTGGCGCCGCCGCCGCCTCCAGCCGGGCCAGGAACACGAGGCCACCCGCCGTCAGGCGCAGCACGCCAAAGCCCCTCCCAGAGGGCACGGTTCGCCCCGCGTGTACAATCTCCCTTGGGGGGTGGCGCCGCTTGGCGTACTGGCTGCTGAAGACCGAGCCGGGCGAGTTCAGCTACGACGACCTGGTGCGCCTGGGCCGCGACCGCTGGGACGGGGTGCGCAACAACGCCGCGCTCAAGAACATGCGGGCGATGCACCCGGGCGACCTCGCCCTCTTCTACCACACCGGAGATCAGCGGCAGGTCGTGGCGGTGTGCCGCATCGTCTCCGAGCCGTACCCGGATCCCAACGCCGGCGATCCGCGCTGGATCGTCGTGGACGTGGAGCCCGTGCGGCAGCTGCCGGAGCCGGTGACGCTGGCGCAGATCAAGGCCGACCCGGCCTTCGCGGGCTGGGACCTGATCCGCCAGAGCCGGCTTTCGGTGATGCCGGTGCCGGATCCGATCTGGCACCGGATCGCCGGGGAGGGCTGAGGCCGGGCGGCCGCCATCACCGCTGGGCCGCTCCGCCAGGTTGAGGCACGCGCTGGCGCGCC
>JAJYVM010000058.1 GCA_021792015.1 Bacillota bacterium
CCCCCCCCGCCCCCCGCGCCCCCCCCCCCCCCCCCGCCCCACCCCCGCCCCCCCCCCCCCCCCGCCCCCCCCGCTCCCCCCCCCCGCCGCGCGCCGCAGCGCGGCCACGTCGCCCGGCCCGCAGGGCGCGCCGCGCACCTGCGGCGGGTCCGCGAGCAACTCCCGCACCATCTCCGCCACGGCGGCGGCCTCGGCTTCCGCCGGCCGCAGGGCCGCCTCCAGCACGTGCAGCCTGACCTCCGGGTCCGGCCCCTCGTAGCCCGCGGCCGCGGGCACCAGGGGTTCGTACGGGGCGGCGAGGATCTGTCCGGCGAGCCCGTTGACGGCCGCGACCACGGACCTGCGGCTGCGGAAGTTCTCGCCCAGCCGCACGGTGGGCCCGGTGTCCAGGTGGCGGCGGAACAGCTCCGGCGCCGCCAGGCGGAAGCCGTAGATGCTCTGCTGCACGTCGCCGACGCGGAAGATGCGCTCGGGCGGCGCCACGGCCGCCAGCACCGCGTCCTGGATCGGGCTGGTGTCCTGGTACTCGTCGACCAGGACGGCGTCGTACTCGCCGCGGATCCGTGCCGCAGCCTCGGGCAGCCGCAGCAGGGCCAGGACCTGGTGCTCCAGGTCGTTGAAGTCGAGGCAGCCACGGGCGGCCTTCGCGGTTGTGAAGGCCGCCTCGAGCCGCAGCGTCAGCTCCGCCAGCTCCGCGGCCAGCGGTGCGAGTCGCATCATCTCGGCGCGGTGCTCATCAGGCGATCGCAGGAGCGGTCCCCTGATGAGCCGTGCGACCTCGTCCTTCGCCTCGTTGCGCAGGCGCTGGGCCCGCTCGCGGTCGGGGTCGCGGCAAGGCGGCAGCTTGCCGAAGCTGAAGGCCCGGAGATCGGCGGACAGCTTGTCCCACTGGCCAGCAGACGGAAGCCCGGCCGCCTCCCGCTCGATGACCGGCACATACGCCGCGGGGGCAACCTCCGCCGCCTGCCGGAGCCGTGCCCGGGCCCGTTCGAGCGCCTCGCCGGCGGCATCCAGGTACGCCGCCGCGTAGGGCCCGATGTCCCCGTCCGCATACCGCTGGGCACTGCCTTGCAGCCAGGCGCCTGGATCCGGCTGGGCCAGGGCCAGGTCATGGACGCCGAGGACGGCCGCCATGACCTGGCCCTCCCCGTACGTGGCGCAGAGCAGGTCGCCCGCACGGGCGAGCAGGCCTTCGAGGGCCTGCCGGCGCAGCACCTCGGCCTGCACGGCCTCCATGACCGTGAACCCGGGGTGCAGCCCGATGCGGGCCCCGTGGCGGCGCAGCAGGGCCAGGCAGAACGCGTGCAGGGTGCTGATCTGGGCCCGGGGCAGCAGCGCGGCCTGCCGCAGGAGGCGCGGATCCTTCTGTTCCGCCAGCCTGCGCGCGATGCGCTCCCGCATCTCGGCGGCGGCGGCCTCCGTGAAGGTCACCACCAGCAGCCGGTCCGCGTCGATGTCCCCCAGCAGGCGCACGACCCGCTCCGTCAGCACGGCCGTCTTGCCGGAGCCGGCCCCGGCTGAGACCGCCAGCCCGCCCGGCGCGGCGATGGCCGCCGCCTGGGCCTCAGTCCAGCTCACGGAAGCCCTCGCCGGCGATGCGCGGGTCGAAGCGGCAGACGGCGGCATAGAGGCACCGCTGGCAAGCCGTCTCCCGCCCCCGCCGCCACGGCCGGATGGCGATGTCGCCGGCCGCGACCCGGCCGGCGACCTCCGCCGCCGCCCGCCGGGTCGCCGCCAGCAGGCCGGCGAGCTCGGCCGGATCGGCCACGGAGGAATCGGCGGTCGGCTGCCCGTCCTGGCGCAGGCGGACGGGAAGCAGGCCGGCGCCGATTCCCGATGCCTCCAGCGCCGCGCGCGAGAGCAGCCCCGACGCCCGCAGCGCCCCCCGGCTCCTGCGCGCCGCCTCGTCCGGCGGCAGCGGCCCATCGGTCGCCACCATCGGCTCCTGCGCCGGCTGGTAGAGCATGGCCGCCGGCTCGCCGCCGGCCGCCCCGAGGTACAGCGGCAGCTGCCACTCCAGCCCCAGGTCGACGTCCGCGGGATGGAACGGCCGTGGCCGGCTCTTATAGTCCACCACCCGCACCAGCGGCCCGGCCGCGTCCACCCGGTCGATCTTGCCGACCAGCCTGGCGCCGCCGGGCAGTTCCTCAACAAACTCCCGCTCGATGGCGACGGGCCGAAAGCGGCCTTCGGCCGCCTCGTCCCGGGCGGCATGCATCGTGGCGGTGACGGCGCTGCGCAGGCGGGTTTCCGTCCGCAGGAGCCGGGGGCCCTCCAGCCCAGCGGCCTCCAGCGCCGGGCGCTGGCGCGCGACAGCGGCCTCGCAGCGAGCGGCCAGCTCGACGTCGTCCAGGCCGCCGAGGTCCACGCCGTCCGCCAGGACCTGGCGCACTGCGTGCGCGAGGGCATCGTGCAGCAGCGCGCCAAGGGCCGGGGCATCCAGGCGCGGCTCGTCGCCACGCCGCAGCCGCAGGCCGTAGGCGGCGAAGTGCTGGAAGGGGCAGGCGGCGTGGGCGGCCAGGCGCGTGGCCGTCATCCGCACCGGGCTGGTGAACAGGGCGGCCGCCAGCTCCGGCCGGAGCGGGGTAGCCTCGTTCTCGTAGCCGAGTGCGGCAAATGCCGGCGCGGCGCGCCGGCGCAAATCCGGATCGGCCCGCAGGGCCGCGTAGGCCGGCAGGTACTGCCGCCAAGGCCCCTCCCCGCCGGCCAGGGCCCGCAGCAGCCAGCCGGGAAAGGCCCCCGCCGGCGGCTCGTGCGGGCCCGCCTCGGCGTCGGGGAACACGGCCAGCAGGTCGCGCACCGCGGCCGCCGCCCGCAGCGGCCGCCCGTCCGCGCGGATCGGCCAGGAGATGTACAGGCGCTCGGCGGCGCGCGTCATGGCGATGTAGGCCAGGTAGGGCTCGTCCCAGATCCGGTCGGCCGTGCCGGGAGCCAGCTCGGCGCCGGCCGCCCGCAGCCGCGCCCGCTCGCCGTCGGGGAAGACACCGTCCTCGGCCGCGGCGCGCGGGAAGGCATCCTCCGTGGCGCCGAGCAGGAGCAGGGCCCGCAGGCGGGGCTGGCGCGAGCGCTCGACCTCGCCCAGCAGGACCTGGTCGGCCGTCGGCGGGATCAGGCCGAGGCTCAGGCCGTCGAGCCCGGTGACCACCGCGGCGCGCAGCTCGGCGAGCTCCAGGGGCTCGCTGCCGAGGGCCGCGGCCAGCTCGTCCAGCAGGCGGTCGGTGGCCTCGCCCACAGCCGCGTGGCGCGGAGCGGGCCCCTCCGCGTCCCAGGCCAGGAGGCGCGCGGCGACGTCCAGCCGTCCGAGGAAGCGCCGCAGGGCGGCGATGCCGTCCTCGGCCGACCGGGCCGTGCCCAGCTCGCGGGCCAGCCGCCGCAGGGGGGCCACCGCCCGCCGGCGGAGGTCCTCCACCTCTCCCCACGGCTGCGGAGCGGGCATCTCCTCCTCCGGCTCCTCGGCCAGGGCCGGCCGGCTTCGGCGCCAGGCCGCCGGGCGCAGCCAGGCCGCCCCCTGGATGCCGAGCGCCACGGCGGCGCGCTCCAGCACGTCGGCCTCGTCTCGGTCGAGCGGACTGAGGTCCGTTTTGAGGTAGGCGAGCACGGCGGCGGTCGGCCAGCCGTCGGCGGCCACGGCCAGCGCGGCCCGGCAGAGCGCGGCCAGGGGGTGCTGGCGCAGTGGCCGGCGGTGGTCGGCGAAGTACGGGATGCCCTCGGCGTCCAGCGCATCCTCCAGGTCGGGCAGGTAGGCGTCGAGGTCGCGCGTCAGCACGGCCACGTCGCGGTAGCGGTAGCCGCGGTCGCGGCACAGGGCCACGATCTCGGCGGCAGCGGCCTCCGCCTCGGCCCGCCGGTCGGGGCAGGCGCGGAAGGACAGGGCGCCCGCAGCCGGGGGCGGGGTGGCCCGCCGCGCCGCCCCGCGCAGGTGGCGCTCGGCGTGGGCCAGGGCCGGGCTGGCCGCAAAGCGGATCGCCCGCGCCAGGCGGACGGGGGGCTCCATCGCCAGGCCGCGGGCGGCGAGGGCCCCGTGCACCTGGACGTAGGTCGCGCGCGTGGGGTGAAAGAGGTCGCCGGGCGCCGGCCGCTCCGGCCGCGCGTCGGCCGGGACGCAGAGGGCGATGGCCGTGCGCTCCGCGCTGGCCGCCAGCTCGACGAGCAGGCCGAGCTCCTGGGGGGTGAAGCCCGCGAAGCCGTCGACCCACACCCGTGCCCCGGCCGCCAGGCCGGAGCCGGCCAGGCGCTCGCACGCCAGGTCCGCCAGGCCGTCCGGGTCCGTGAAGCGGCCGTGCAGGAGCGCGCGATGCGCGCTCCAGACCGCCGCCAGGTCCTCGAGCTTGTCCGCCAGCTGGGCGTCGCCCGACAGGGCATCCGCGCGGGAGGCATCCGCAGAGGCCGTGCCGCGCACCCGGTCGGCGGCGGCGCGCAGGCTCTGCGGGCTCTGGCGCCACGCGGCCAGCTCGCGCAGGCAGGCCGCGACGGGGCCCGTGAGGCCCGGCCGGCCGACCATGCCGCCGAGGGCGTGCAGCGGCCCGGCCCGGCGCAGGGCAACCTCCAGCAGCGCCTCCCGCCCCCGCTCGCCCACGCGCGGCCGGGAGGCGCCCCCGGCCAGCTCCGCCACCCGGTGGCCCAGGCGCTGAAAACCCAGCACCTGCGCCCGCAGGCTCGCGCGCGCCGGCAGCTCCGCCAGCAGGGCCCGCTCCATCTGGAAGGTGGCCTGCTCGGGCACCAGCAGAAGCAGCGGCGGGCCGTCCGGGCGGGCGGCGGCCTCGGTGGCGATCTCGCGCAGGCAGCGCGACGTCTTGCCGCTGCCCGCGGCTCCCAGCATGAAGACCACACGGCCCATGCCGATGGGCTTCACCGGCAGGACCGTGCGGCCCTGCCAGTCAGACGCTTGTACTGAGAATGGCTCTCATCTATCATGGAATCCGCTCGCGCGCGGATGACCGCGCGCGCCATTGCGTTTGCGGGAGGTGGACGCGCGTGCGGGCCCTTGCGGCGGTGGCGATCACGGGGCTGCTCCTGGCGGCGTGCGGCGGCGCCGCGCCTTCCTCGCCCGCGGCGCCCGGCATCGTCCGCGCCGTCGGCGCCGAGAACCAATACGCGAACGTGATCTCGCAGATCGGTGGCCCGTATGTCCAGGTCGCGGACGTGGAGAGCAACCCCAACACCGATCCGCATAACTTCGAGGCCAGCCCGGCGGTGGCCCAGGAGCTGGCGGCGGCGCAGCTGGTCGTGATGAACGGGCTGGGCTACGACGCCTGGGCGCCCAAGATGCTGGCGGCTTCGCCGGCGAAGGGCCGCATGGTGATCGACGTGCAGACGCTGCTGGGCCTGCCCGACAGCACGCCGAACCCCCACCTCTGGTACGACCCGAGCACGATGCCGGCCGTGGCAAAGCAGGTGGCCGCCGACCTGGCGAAGCTGCAGCCCGGCCACGCCACTTACTTCCAGGCCAACCTGCGCCGGTTCGACGCGGCCCTGAAGCCCTGGACGGATGCCCTGGCGGCGTTCAGGGCCAGATACGGGGGCACGCCCGTGGCCGTGACGGAGCCCGTCGCCGACTACATGCTCCAGGCCGCGGGCTGCGTCATCGCCACCCCGTTCAGCTTTCAGGCGGCGATCATGAACGGGACCGACCCCTCGCCCCAGGACGTCACCCTGGAGCAGAACCTGCTCGAGCAGCACAGGGTCAAGGTCTTCCTCTACAACCAGCAGGTCACCGACACCCTGACCCAGTCGCTGCTGTCGTTGGCCAAACGCGCCGGTATCCCGGTGGTGGGCGTCTACGAGACCATGCCGGCCGGGTACACCTACCAGGCCTGGATGCTGGCGGAGGTCAACGCGCTGCGGCAGGCGGTCGCCGCCGGGAAGTCGACCACGCACGTATGAGCGGCCTGGCAGTGGAGCGGCTGAGCGTGGCCCTGGGCGGGCGACCCATCCTGCGCGAGGTCAGCTTCGAGGTGGCGCCCGGCCAGTTCGTGGGGCTGATCGGCAGCAACGGCGCCGGCAAGACCACGCTATTGCGGACCATCCTCGGCTTTCAGGCGCCGGCGGCGGGGAGCGTGCGGCGGGGCAGCGTCGGCTACGTGCCGCAGAAGATCCTCCTGGACCCCGACCTGCCCGTTCGGGCGCGCGACCTGGTCGCCCTGGGGCTGGACGGCAGCCGGCTTGGGCTGCCGCTGCCCTCGGCGAGCAGGCGCCGCCGGGTGGAGGAGATGCTGGCGGCCGTCGACGCCCTGGCGTTCGCGGACGAGCGGATCGGGCGCCTCTCGGGCGGGCAGCAGCAGCGGGTCCTCATCGCCCACGCCCTGATCCGCCGCCCGACCCTGCTGCTGCTGGATGAGCCTCTGGCCAACCTCGACCTGCACAGCGCCGCCGGCGTCGTGACCCTGCTCGGCCGCCTCTGCCGCGAGCAGGGCATCGCCATCCTGATCTCCGCCCACGACATGAACCCGCTGCTCGGGGTCATGGACCGCATCGTGTACCTGGCCGACGGCCGGGCCGCCGTCGGCACCGTCGACGAGGTCGTGCGCGGCGACGTCCTGAGCGAGCTCTACGGCCACCACGTCGACGTGATCCGCGTCCACGGCCGCATCCTGGTCGTGGTGGCGCCCGCGGCGGAGCTGGCCGAGCCGGAGCAGCACGCCACCCTCCTGCCGCCGGCGCCGCGATGAGCCGCCTCGCGGGCCTGCTGCTGGCGGCCGGCTTTCTCACCAGCGCCCCCGTGCACACCGCGCTGCTGGTCGGGGGCGGCGCCGCCGTGATCTCCGGCGTCGTGGGGGTCTTCACCGTGATCCGGGGCCAGGCGTTCGCGGGCCACGCCCTGGCCGATGTGAGCAGCGCGGGCGGGAGCCTGGCCTTCCTGCTGGGCGTCAACCCCATCCTCGGCTTTCTCGGCATGGCCGGCGCCGCCGCCGCCGGCATGGAGGCGGTGGGCGTGCGGCGGCTGCGGGGCCGCGACCTGGCCACGGGGGTCGTCCTGGGGGCGGGGCTGGCCCTGGCCGCCCTGTTTCTTTACCTGGACAGCACGACCACCAGCACCACCGGGGCCGCCATCACCGTCATGTTCGGCTCGATGTTCGCCATCCCCGCCGCGACCGGGCGGCTTGCAGCCGTGGTGGGTGGCGCCGCGCTGGCGGGGGTGGCCCTGATGTACCGGCCCCTGCTGCTGGCCTCCGTCGACGCCGACCTGGCCGCGGCGCAGGGCGTGCGGGTGGGCGGCGCCGGCCTGATGTACGCCCTGGTCCTGGCGCTGTCCGTGGCCCTGTCGGCCGTCACCGTCGGCGCCATCCTGTCGACGGCCCTGCTGATCGGTCCGGCCGCGACCGCCCTACGGCTGAGCCGCCGCCCGGGCCAGGCCATGCTCGTGGCGGCCGCCATCGGCCTGGCCGCCACCTGGCTGGGGATCCTGCTGGCGTATGACAGCTACGTGTGGACGCCGGGCCACGGCTGGCCGGTGAGCTTTTTCATCGTCACGCTGATCATGGCCGCCCACCTCCTGGCGTCGCGGGGGAGGGCCTGAGCGGATGTTCTCCGGCTTCATGGCCGACACGTGGACCGCCGTGACCATCGTCGCCGTGATCGCCGGCATCGTGGGCTTCTTTGTGGTGCTGCGCGACGGCGCCTTCGCCGCCCACGCCCTCCCCCTCGGGGCCTTCCCCGGCGCCGCGGCCGCAAGCCTCCTCAGCGTCAACACCCTGTTCGGGCTGTTGGCATTCGGGGCCCTTGGCGTGGCCGGCATCGGCCGCCTTCGCGCCGGCGGGCGCCGCGAGGTGGCCACGGCCCTGACCCTGGTGACCCTGCTGGGCGTCGGTGCCCTGCTGCTGAGCCTGACCACGCAGTACGCCGCCGAGATCTACGCCCTGCTGTTCGGGCAGGTGCTGGGCGTCAGCCGCGCCGATCTGGGGCCGATCGCGATCCTGGGCGCCGTGGTGGCCCTGACGGCGGCCCTCGCCTACCGGCCGCTGCTCCTGACCGCGGTGGCGCCGGAGCTGGCCGAGGTGCAGGGCACCTCCGCCGCCCGCATGGAGCTGGTGTTCCTGGCCATCCTGGCCCTGGCCACGGTGCTGACCCTGCCCGTGGTCGGCGCCCTGCTCGTCTTCAGCCTCATGGTCGGCCCGCCGGCCGCCGCCCGCGCCTTCACGGCCCGCCCGCTCGCGGCGCTGCTGCTGTCCGTGGGGATCGCGCTGCCCACGGCCTGGGGCGCCGTGGCCCTCTCCTACGCCACCAACTGGCCCGTCGGCTTCTTCGTGGGGACGCTGAGCGCCGGCGCGTACGGGATCGGGGCGCTGTGGTCGCGCCTGCGCGCTGCCCCGGCGCCGGGCCGCAAGTAGCGGCGGGCCGCCACCTGACCCACGTCCACCGGCCATCGCGTCCCGCAGGGGGACGATGGCGCGCGTGGCATGCCTCCAGTGGTCCCCGACTGCATCCGGCAGAGCTGCCGCCATCCTTGGCGCCACGACCCGCGAGGGAACCCCCGCCCGCCCGTCGAAGCCCCCGGCAGACCGGTTCAGGGTAAGCGCGGGTGCTCCCGCGCGCACACGGAGTAAAGGGTAAGCGCGGGTGCTCCCGCGCGCACACGGAGTAAAGGGTAAGCGCGGGTCATCCCGCGCGCACACGGAGTAAAGGGAGATGAGGCGCGTGGCTCTGAGCACCGGCCTGCGCAACGTCGCCATCGTCGGCCACGGCGGCTCCGGCAAGACGACCCTGGCCGAAGGACTCCTGCACCTGGCGGGACAGACGCCCCGCCTGGGCAGGGTCGACGAGGGCAACAGCATCCTTGACGCGGATCCCGACGCAATCCGCCGCCGCATCAGCATCAGCGCGTCGGTGGCCCCCGTTCCGTGGGGCGGGGTGAAGCTGAACCTGGTCGACACCCCCGGCTACCTCGACTTCCAGGGCGAAGTGCGCGCGGCGCTGCGCATCGCCGATGCCGCCCTCTTCGTGGTGGACGCCGTCGCCGGTGTCGAGGTCGGCACCGAGCTGACCTGGCGTACCTCGGACGAGCTGGGCCTGCCGCGCATGGTGTTCGTCAACAAGATGGACCGCGACAACGCCAGTTTCGCCCGCACGGTGGACCAGCTGCGCGGGGCCTTCGGCCGGACCATCCTGCCGCTCTACCTCCCCATCGGCGCCGAGCCGAGCACGCGCGGCATGGTCGATGTGCTGGCGAGCAAGGCCCTCCTCTTCCAGGCCAAGGGCCCGCTGACCGAGGGGCCGGTTCCCGAGGACCTGGAGGCGGCCGCCGAGTCCGCGCGCAGCGCCGTGGTCGAGGCGGCCGCGGAGGCCGACGACGACCTTCTGGCCCGCTACCTCGACGGCGAGCAGCTGCCGCCGGCCGACGTGCTGGCCGGCCTGCGCGCGGCCGTCCAGGCCGGCAAGGCGGTGCCCGTGCTGTGGGGGGCCGCCGGCTCGCTGACCGGCCTGCCGCAGCTGGCCGACGCCATGGTGGCGCTGCTGCCGTCTCCGGCCGACCGCGGCCCTGTGCGGGCCGAGGACAGCAAGACCGGGCAGGCGCGCGAAAGCGCGCCCGATGCCGCCGCGCCGCCCCTGGCCCTTGTCTGGAAGACCATGGCCGACCCCTACGTCGGCAAGCTCACCATCTTTCGCGTCTACTCGGGCACGATCAGCTCCGACTCGCAGGTCTACGACGCCAACGCCGAGGCGGCCGAGCGGGTCGGCCAGCTCTACGCCCTCTGCGGCAAGGAGCAGAAGCCCGTCGCGGCCGTCGCGGCGGGGGACATCGGCGCCGTGGCCAAGCTGCAGGTCACCCACACGGGCGACACCCTCTGCGATCCGGGCCACCCCGTGCGCATCCGGCCCATCCAATTCCCCCGCCCCGTGCACGTGGTGGCGATCGAGCCCAAGGCCAAGGGCGACGAGGACAAGATCTCGGCGGCCCTGCAGCGCCTGCAGGAGGAGGACCCGACGCTCTCCGTCGAGCGCAACGCGGAGACGCACCAGACTCTGCTCTCCGGGCTCGGTGAGATGCACCTCGACGTGATCATGGAGCGGCTGAAGCGCAAGTTCGGCGTGGAGGTCACGGCCGTGGCCCCGCGCGTCCCCTACCGCGAGACGGTCCGCGGCCACGCCAAGGCCGAGGGCAAGCACAAGAAGCAGACGGGCGGCCGCGGCCAGTACGGCCACGTCTTCCTGGAGGTCGACCCGATGCCGCGGGGCGAGGGCTTCGCCTTCGTCGACAAGATCTTCGGCGGCTCCGTGCCCCGCCAGTACATCCCCGCGGTCGAGAAGGGCCTGCGCGAGTGCATGACGGAGGGGATCCTCGCCGGCTACCCGGTGGTCGACGTGCAGGTCACCCTGACCGACGGCAGCTACCATCCGGTCGACAGCTCGGAGATGGCGTTCAAGATCGCGGCGTCGATGGCGTTCAAGAAGGCGGCCCTCGACGCGCAGCCGGTGCTGCTCGAGCCCATCGTCGACCTGGAGGTCACGGTGCCGGAGGAGTACCTCGGCGACGTGATGGGCGATCTGAACAAGAAGCGCGGCCGCATCCAGGGCATCGAGACCCGCGGCGCGTTCTCGGTCGTGCACGCGCAGGCCCCGCAGGCGGAGGTCTTCCGCTACGCCATCGACCTGCGGTCGATGACGCAGGGCCGCGGCGTGTTCACGCTTTCGTTCTCGCATTACGAGGAGGTGCCCGCGCAGGTGGCCCAATCCGTCATCGAGCACAGCACGGTCAAGGCGGGTGTGCAGTGAGCGCAGGGGTGGGCGGCGAGACCCGCTACACCGGTCAGAGCGTCCCGCGGCGCGAGGATCCGCGCCTGATCACCGGCCACGGCCATTACACGGGGGATCTGCGCCTGCCGGGCATGGTGGACGTGGCCTTTCTGCGCAGCCCCCATGCCCACGCGCGCATCAGGGTCCTGGACGTGGCGGCCGCGCGTGCGCTCGATGGCGTGCTGGCGGCCGTGACGGCGGCGGACCTGGGCGCGGCGGCGCGGGGTTCCGGCGTCCCGGCCCTGGCCGGCGAGGCGGTGCACTACGTGGGCCAGCCCGTCGCCGCCGTGGTTGCGGGCGACCGGTATGTGGCCGAGGACGGCGCGGACCTGGTGACCGCCGACTACGAGCCGCTGCCGGCCGTGGTCGACCTGGAGGGGGCCCTGGCCACGGACGCGCCGCTGGCGCGCCAGGGTCTGGAGAGCAACCTGTCGAGCCGCTTCGAGGCCCGCTACGGCGATTGGTCGGCGGCCGTCGCGGCCGCCGACATCGTGGTGAAGGAGGACCTGGTGATCCACCGGGCGTCGGGGCACCCGCTCGAAGGGCGCGCCCTGGTGGCGGCGCCGGACCCGGCCAGCGGCGGGCTGATCGTGTGGGCGGCCGTGCAGAGCGCGCATGGCTTCCGCAGCGGCCTGGCGGCGGCCCTCGGATTGCCGGAGCACAGGGTGCGGGCCATCACGCCCGACGTCGGCGGCGGCTTCGGCGTGAAGAACGGGGTGTATCCGGAGGACGTCGTGGTCGCCTGGCTGGCCCTGCGCCTGCAGCGGCCGGTGCGCTGGCAGGAGGACCGGCGCGAGCACTTCCTGGGCTGCGTGCACGAGCGCGAGCAGGTCCAGCACCTGGAGGCCGCCGCCAAGCGCGACGGCACCGTGCTGGGCGTGCGGGCGCGCATCGTGGTGGATGTCGGCCCCTACAACTTCCGCGGCGGCTTCATCGGCACGACGGCGCTGATGACCCTGCCGGGCCCGTACCGGATCCCCGTGTACGATGCCGCGTGCAGCACCGTCTTTCTCAACAAGGTGCCGACCGGGCCCTACCGGGGGGCGGGGCGGCCGCAGGGCAACTTCGCCATGGAGCGGCTGATGGACGCCGTGGCGCGGGAGACCGGCATCGACCGGGCCGAGGTGCGGCGCCGCAACCTGATCCGGCCCGAGGAGATGCCTTTCCGGCGCGACCTGCCGGGCGGCGGGCGCGTGTATGACACCGGCGACTACGTCGCCTGCCTGGACGCGGCCCTGGCGGGCGCCGACGCGGCGGGCTTCCCGGCGCGGCAGGCGGCGGCGCGGCAGGCGGGCCGCCACCTGGGGCTCGGTATCGCCGTCTATAACGAGGACACGGGCGGAGGCCCCTTCGAGAGCGCGCGTGTGCGGATGGAGCCGAGCGGCCGGGTCGTGTGCGCGACGGGCTCGCCCTCGCAGGGCCAGGGCCACGAGACCGTGTGGGCGCAGCTGCTGGCCGACGAGCTCGGCGTCGCCATCGACGACATCACGGTGATCGGCTCGGACACGGCGACGGTGCCGATGGGCATCGGCACGTTCGGCAGCCGCAGCGCGGCCGTGGCGGGCGGCGCCGTGACGACGGCCGGACGCAAGCTGGCCGAGAAGATCCGCCGGATCGCGGCGGGGCGGCTGGAGGCGCGGCCGGAGGACCTGGTGCTGGCGGCCGGGCGGGTGGAGGTGCGGGGCGCCCCCGGCAAGGGGCTCACCCTCCCCGAGGTGGCGCGGATGGCCCACGGCGGCCCGCTGCCGGCTGGCATGGACCCCGGGCTGGAGGAGACCGTCTACTTCCGGCCGGAGCGGCAGACCTTCGCCAACGGCGCCCACGTCGTCGAGGTCGAGGTCGACCCCGCGACGGGCGGCGTGCGCTTTGCGAAGTACACCATCGTGCACGACTGCGGCACCCTGCTGAACCCCATGCTGGTCGAGGGGCAGATTCACGGCGGGACCATGTACGGCCTGTCGACGGCCCTGCTGGAGGAGATCGCCTACGACGAGAGCGGGCAGCTGCTCACGGCGACCTTCATGGACTACCTGCTGCCGACCACGATGGACGTCCCCCACATGGACGTGACCCACTTCGAGTCGCCGACGAACCTCAACCCCAACGGGGCCAAGGGCGCGGGCGAGGGCGGCACCATCCCCGCCCTGGAGGCCATCGCCTCGGCGGTGGAGGACGCTCTGAAGCCGTTCGGCGCACCGGTGGTGCGGGAGTTGCCCCTGAGCCCGCCGCGGGTGGCGGCGCTGGCCGCGGGCGGGCAGGGGTGATCGGAGAGATGGGCGGGAGGGCCGGCGGCGCGCCGGCCCTCCCCGAGCCCCGGGGCCCTGTCACATATCCGCCTGTGTCACGCAGTCCACGCCCGCCTTCATGAGTCCGTCACAAGGTGTGGCTATAAAATTGGACAGGTTCCCAATCTTCCTTGGTTCGGGGGGTTTCATCCAGATGCG
>JAJYVM010000059.1 GCA_021792015.1 Bacillota bacterium
GGCGGGGGCGGCACCTGAATAGAGCCCGCCGCCGTCGGCCGCCCAGACCGTCCACCCCTCCGCCCACGCGATCGCGTCCGCTTCGGCGGCGGCCCGCTCCAGCCCGAGGCTGCACGGCAGGCAGACGGCCGTGCGCACCCCCTGCGCGGCGGAGCCGAAGACCTCCGGCCAGGTCAGCCGCCGCGACATGGCGCCGGGCTCCGCCAGCGGGTCCACACCGCCGGCCGCGCGCACCAGCTCCGGCATCCAGTGCCCTGCGTTGAAGGGCGGATTCAGCCACTCCAGGCAGACGACGGGCACTGGCGCGGCACCGGCCAGCCGGGCCGCCACCTCAGCCTGTCGCGCCCGCAGCCCGTCGGCCAGGCTCCGCCCGCGCGCCTCGGCACCGACGGCGGCGGCCACCGCCTCGATGCTCGCCAGCACATCCGCCAGCCCCCGCGGGTTGAGCGAGACGACGCGCGCCCGCGGCGCCGCCGCCACCCGCGCGGCATCCCCGGGCAGCGCGCAGACGGCGCAGGTGTCCTGGGTCAGCACCACGTCGGGGTCCACCGCGCGCAGCAGATCCTCGTCCACCTGGTACGGGCTGGCCCCGGCCACCGCGGCCGCCGTCACCAGCCGGTCGATCTCCGCCGAGTCCACCCCCGCGGGCTCGATGGACGACCGCACCGCCACCGGCACGCCGTCCACCCCGCAGCCGTCGGTGACGGCCACGAGCTCCGCGTCCAGCCCGAGGGCCACAACAATGGACGTCCCGCTCGGCACCAGCGACGCGATCCGCATGCCTGCCCGCCCCTTCCGTGCCGGTCAGCCGGCGCCAGTCCGCCGCGCTGAGCCGGCATCCAAGCACCCGCCCCCCGGCGCCCGCACGCCTCCCGCCAGTCCGCGCAGCCGGACGGACGACGGGCACCCTCCGCGAGTGGGTCCGCCCCCACCGGCGCGCACGCACCCCGCGCCCCATGGCCCCGCATCCCGACGTTGGCCGGCCCACCACCCCGTTCCTGCCGTCACATCCCGCCGGACGGCACACGAGATACTCTTAGAGGCGGGAGGAGGCATCGCGCATGGCCGGCGCCGAGACGGTCCGCGCCCCCCGGGGCACCGCCATCACCTGCCGCGGCTGGCAGCAGGAGGCGGCCCTCCGCTGCCTGATGAACAACCTCGACCCCGAGGTCGCCGAGGATCCCGAGCGCCTCGTCGTGTACGGCGGCACGGGCAAGGCCGCCCGCGACTGGGACTGCTACCGCGCCATCGTGGCCGAGCTGCGCCGCCTCGCCGACGATGAGACGCTGCTCGTCGCCTCGGGCAAGCCCGTCGGCGTCTTCCCGACCCATCCGCGGGCCCCGCGCGTGCTCATCGCCAACGCCAACCTCGTCCCCCACTGGGCCACCTGGGAGAAGTTCTGGGAGCTGGAGCGCGCCGGCCTCACCATGTACGGGCAGATGACGGCGGGCTCCTGGATCTACATCGGCAGCCAGGGGATCATCCAGGGCACGTACGAGACCCTGGCGGCCCTCGGCGCCCAGCACTTCGGCGGCTCCCTGCGCGGGCGCGTGGTGCTCACGGGCGGCCTCGGCGGCATGGGCGGCGCCCAGCCCCTGGCCGTGACCATGAACGAGGGCGTCGCCCTGTGCGTCGAGGTGGACCCGGCCCGCGCCCGCCGCCGCGTGGACGCCGGCTTCTGCGACCGCATGACCGACGACCTCGACACGGCCGTCGCCTGGACCGAGCAGGCCCGCGCCGCGCGCGCGCCTGCCTCGATCGCCCTGATCGGCAACTGCGCCGACGTTCTCCCGGAGCTCGTCCGCCGCGGCTTCCAGCCGGATGTCGTCACGGACCAGACATCGGCCCACGACCCGCTGCGCGGCTACCTGCCCCCCGGCCTCCCACCGCGCGAGGCCGCCGACCTGCGCGAGGCCGACCCCGCCGAGTACGTGCGCCTGGCCCAGCACGCCATGGCCCGCCACGTGGAGGCCATCCTGGCCTTCGCCGCCAGGGGCGCGGTCGCGTTCGACTACGGCAACAACCTGCGCGCCCAGGCCGTCGAGGGCGGGCTGCCCGCGGCGCGCGCCTTCTCCTACCCGGGCTTCGTCCCCGCCTACATTCGCCCGCAGTTCTGCGAGGGCCGCGGCCCCTTCCGCTGGCTGGCGCTCTCGGGCGACCCCGCCGACATCCTCCGCACCGACGAGGTCATCCTGAAGGAGTTCGCCGACAACGCGCCGCTCTGCCGCTGGATCCGCCTGGCCCAGGACCGCATCCCCTTCCAGGGCCTGCCCGCGCGGATCTGCTGGCTCGGCTACGGCGAGCGCGACCGCGTGGGCCTGATCTTCAACGACCTGGTGCGCCGCGGCGAGCTGAAGGCCCCGATCGTGATCGGCCGCGACCACCTGGACGCCGGCTCGGTCGCCTCCCCCAACCGCGAGACGGAGGGCATGCGCGACGGCTCGGACGCCATCGCCGACTGGCCGATTCTGAACGCCCTGGTGAACACGGCCGCGGGCGCGAGCTGGGTGAGCTTCCACCACGGCGGCGGCGTGGGCATCGGCTACAGCCTGCACGCGGGCATGGTCGCCGTCGCCGACGGCAGCGCGGAGGCGGACTGGCGCCTGGCGCACGTGCTGCGGACGGATCCGGGCACAGGGGTGCTGCGCCACGCGGACGCCGGCTACCCCCGCGCCATCGAGGTCGCGTCGGCACGCGGTATCCGCGTGCCGATGACACCGGCCCAGCAGTGATCGATCTGGTTGTTGTGGGGGCTGCGGAAGCGGCCACCATGGCCGGTCCGGCGCCTCGGCTCGGACCGGCCCTCGGCAACGCGGGCCTCGTCCACGACGCCTATGTCGCGGTGGACGGCGGCAGGATTCTCGGCGTCGGCCCCATGACGGCGATCCCCCGCGACTGGCGGCTGGCCCGAGAGGTCTATGACGCCGCGGGCCAGACGGTGCTCCCGGGCTTCGTGGACCCGCACACCCACGTCGTCCACGCCGGCGACCGCACCGGCGAGTTCCGCGAGCGGTTGCGGGGCCTCTCCTACGCCGAGATCGGTCGCCGCGGCGGCGGCATCCTCTCCACTGTGGCGGCCACGCGTGCGGCCACGGGCGACCGGCTGGTCGCGGAGGCCCGGCCGCGCCTGCGCCGCATGCTGGCAACCGGCACCACAACCGCCGAGGTCAAGAGCGGGTACGGGCTCACGACCGAGGACGAGCTGAAGATGCTGGACGCCATCGCGCGGCTGGACGAGCCGGTGGAGCTGGTGGCGACCCTGTTGGGCGGACATGAAGTTCCGATGGAGGCTCGCGCTGATCCCGAGCATTATGTCAACTTGGTCGTGAACGAGATGACACCCGCCGCCGCGCGCCAGGGCATCGCCCGGTTCTGCGACGTCTTCTGCGAGAGCGGCGTCTTCGATGCGGACCAGTCCCGCCGCATGCTGCGGGCAGGCCTTGAAGCCGGCCTGCAGCCCCGCCTTCACGCGGACCAGCTCACCGGCTGCGGCGGGGCCGAGCTGGCCGCCGCCGTCGGCGCGCGTACGGCCGACCACCTGGAGCAGGTCTCCGAGGCCGGCATCCGGGCCATGGCCGGCGCCGGGGTCATGGCCGTGCTGCTCCCTGGCGCGTCCTTCTTCCTGGGCATCGAGCACGCGCCCGCCCGCCGCCTGATCGACGCCGGTGTCGCTGTCGCGCTCGGCACGGATTGCAACCCCGGCTCCTGCCCCATCGAGTCGATGGCGGTGATCGTGGGCCTGGCGTGCGTGGCGCTGCGCCTCACGCCGGAGGAGGCCCTGTGCGCGGCCACCCTGAACGCGGCCTGGGCCCTGAACGTCCATGACCGCCTCGGCTCGCTGGAGCCAGGCAAGCAGGCGGACCTCATCGCCATCGCCGACCGCGATCCCGCAGCCATCCCCTACCGCTTCGGCAGCAACCTGGTGACCGCCGTCTGGAAGAGGGGGCAGCGCGTCGTATGACCATGCCGCTGGCTGGAATCGCCACGTTCGCTGCGGCGCCGCTGCTTACGCAGGAGCCGCACCCGCACTTCGCCGTCTTCGGAGTTCCCTTCGACGCCGCCACCGGTTACCGGCCGGGCGCACGGCTCGGGCCGCGCGCCCTCCGCGACGCCTCCGCCCGCTACGCCATGGCCTGGGGCGATGCCAACCCCGGCTACTGGGACGTGGAGGACGACCGCCAGTACCTGGTGGGCTGCCGCCTGGCCGACGCCGGCGACGTGGACCCGCTGTACACGGACCTGGATGCGCTGGACCAACGCACCGACGCTCTTGTGGGGAGCCTGCTCGGTGCGGGCATCATCCCGATCGGCCTTGGCGGGGATCATTCCGTCACGTATCCCATCCTGCGCGCCTTCGGCGCGCTCGGGCGACCGGTCGACATCCTGCAGATCGACGCGCACCTGGATTTCACCGATGAGATCGGCGGCTTTCCGCGCTCGAATTCCAGCCCCATCCGGCGCGCCAGCGAGCTCTCCTGGATTGGGAACGTCACCGTGATCGGCGTGCGCGGCATCCGGACGTCGCGACCGGCCTGGGACGCCGCCGTGGCCCGCGGTCACCGTCTGCTCCTCGCCCGCGACGGGCTCGAGGGCGCCCTCCGGGCGTTGCCCTCCGGGCGCGACCTCTACGTCACGCTCGACATCGACGGCCTCGATCCGTCTGTCGCGCCGGGGACTTCCTCCCCGGAGCCGGGCGGCCTCGCCTACCGCGATGTGCGCGCGATCCTGCGCCGGGCGGGGGCCGCGAACCGCATCGTCGGCGCCGACGTCGTCGAGGTCAACCCCTTCCTCGACCCCAGCGGCGGCACCGCGCTCCTCGGCGCGCGGCTGGCCGTCGAGCTCATGGCCGCCACTTATCTCGCGTAACGAGGGAATCGGGCACGCGTCCCGAAGCTACCGGATATGTTGCTTGAGGCCGACGACCTCACCAAGATTTACGTCACGGGCTACGGGCCCGTGGAAGCCGTGCGCGGCGTCACGCTGCGCGTGAACGCCGGGGAGTTTGTCGTTCTGGCCGGACCCTCAGGATGCGGCAAGACCACCCTCCTCGGCATGCTGGGCGGCTTTGAGACGCCTTCGGGCGGCACCGTCCGCCTGCAGGGGCAGGAGTTGAACCAGATCCCACCGCATGAGCTCGTGCGCCTGCGGCGCACTCACCTCGGCTTCATCTTTCAGGGCTTCCACCTGCTGCAGAACCTCACGGCGGCGGAGAACGTGGCCCTGCCGCTCGCCATGCGCCCCGGCACCCCGGCGCAGCGGGAGGCCCGCGCCCACGAGCTGCTGGAGCTGGTCGGCCTGGGCGGCCGGACCCGCCACTTCCCCTACCAGATGTCCGGCGGCGAGCAGCAGCGCGTTGCGATCGCACGCGCCCTGGCCAACGGGCCCAAGGTCGTCTTCGGCGACGAGCCGACCGCCAACCTCGACGAGGACACGACGCGCGCCGTGCTCGACCTCTTCGCCCGCCTGAACCGCGAACTGGGCCAGACGTTTGTGGTGGCCACGCACGACCCGCTCTTCGCCGACTACGCCGGCCGCTACGTGCGGATGCGCGACGGGCGCCTGCTCGCCCCATGACCAACCCCGCCTTCTGGAGCTTCGGCTGGCGCATGGCACGGCGGTCGCTGTCGCGCAGCGCGCTGGCGGTCATCAGCCTGGCCGTGGCGACCCTGGTGGCGGCCTTCAGCCTGACCATCGACACCGGCCAGCCGGGGACGGCGGCCCTGGGGGTGCGCCGGTACCTTGGCGGCTCGGTCGTGGTGCAGATGCCGGCGCTCGACCTGCCGGGGCTCGACCTGCCCTCGGGCGGCACCTGGGCCTGGCAGGCGCCGGCGCCGGGACCCGATGGCCCGCTCGGCTGGCTCTATCCCGAGCTGCCGTGGGCCGGCGCGCCGGTGGCGGCGGCCACCCCCGCGCAGGTCGCCGCGGCGGGGTCCGTGCTGAGGCGCTTCCCCGGTGTCGCGGCCGCGACGCCCGTGCGGGCCCTGCCCGCGCTGTGGGAGTTCGCCCCGGACCGGTACGCCCAGGTCGAGATCATCGCCCGCAATGCCGCGGTGGATGCGGCCACGGGCTTCGCCAGCGGCTCGATCGTGGCCGGCCGCTACTTCCTGCCGGCGCAGGCGGACCAGCCGGTCGCCCTCGTCGACGGCTACCGGCCGGCGCTGACCTCGGCCGCGGACCGCACGGCGGGCTACGCGCGCGACAACGGGCGCCTGGTCGCCTTCAGCCTCGGCCGGCCCGAGTCGCTGCCGGCGCCCGTGCCGGCCGTCGGCACCACGATCGCCCTGCAGACGCCGACCTGGGTGTCGGGCGCCGCGGACTGGAGCCGGCTGCGGCCAGTCGGGCTGCGGGTGGTCGGCGCCTACACCGTGCCCGACGGTCTTTGGAACTGGCAGTCCGAGCGGCTGACGCCGGGCGGGCTGCAGCCCGTGCCGAGCGGCAGCGTGCGGTCGAGTCAGAACGTGGAGGCCACGGACTGGGCGACCGGCGCGGTCCTGGTCCCCCAGGCCTACTGGCAGACCCTCGCCGCCCGGGTCGGCTGGACGGCGCCACGCGGCAGCGCTGCCTGGGTCCTGCGCCTGCAGGGCGGGCTGAGCCAGGTCAATCAGGTGGTGGCCGCCCTGCAGCGGTCATTGCCCGATGCGACGGTGGCCACGGTGCCCGCCATCGACACCGCCACCGCCCTGCAGCGGGATCCGGCCCTGGCCGTGCCCGCCCAGGACGCCGTCACCTCAGAGCGCGGCGCCACGCCCACCCCGGTGGCGCCGGCGACACCGGCGTGGGTGTCCCGGCTGACCTCCCTGGCCGGGTACATCGTCGCCGTGCTGCTGTTCGCCGGCAACCTGTACGTCATCGTCATCAACCGGCGGCGCGAGGTCGCCGCGCTGCGGGCGGCGGGGGCGGGCATGGGCGAGGTGGCGGCCATGCTCGGGGCCGAGATCGCCGCCGTCACCTGCCTGGGCGCCGCCTGCGGGCTGGCCCTGGCCCTGCCCTTTCTGACCTGGCAGGTCCTCAGCAACGGCCTCGGCGTCCTCGGGATGCTGGGCGCCTGGGGCCTCCTGCTGGCCGTGGTCGTGGGCGGGACGCTGCCGCTTGCCGCCCTCACCCTGGCCCTGGCCACCCTGTGGGCCGCGCGGCTGCCGGTCCTGGCGGTGCTGCGCGGTGGGTAGGCTGCCATTGGCCGCCCTCGCCCTGACCCTGGCCACCCTCTGGCCCGCGCGCCTAACGGTCCTGGCGGTGCCGCGCCGTGGGTAGGCTGCCGCTTGCCCGGCTCTGGTGGTCGGACTGGCGCGCCAGCCTGCGCATCGACATCTTCCTGATCGTCGTGCTGGCCGCGGGGGCCATGATCTTCGGCCTGTACCAGTCATGGTCGGCCGGGCAGGCCGGCTTGTCGGACACGACCGCGCAGTCGCTGGACCTCGGCGCGAGCGTCGCCGTCGTGGGACCCGCCTGGATGGGCGAGCTGGCGAGTCCGCCGTTCGCCCCCGCCGCCATCGGACAGGCCGCCGTGAAGCGCGGCGTGGCCCGGGCGGCACAGACCGCCCTGCGGGCCACGGTGGCCAGTCCGTGGGGAGAGGTGGACGCCTGGGGCTTCACCTCGCTCAGCGGCTGGACGGCTGTCGTGACCGCCGCGCACACCCCATTCCGGGGCAAGGGCGACCTGCTGGTGCCGGCCAGCTGGCTGGCGGACGGCCGCGCCCGGATGGGCCAGTCCGTCACGCTCACCTACCTCGACCCGGTGAACGGGGTCCGGCGCAGCCTCACCGAGCCGGTGACGGGCGCGTACACGAACAGCGCGTCCATCGTGGCCGGGCCGCTCCTCGACTTTGCCGCCCTGGCCCGCCTGGCCGGGACCACGGCGCCCGACGCCGTCTTCCTCTGGGCCACGCCGGCCCTGTCCACGCCGAACGGGACGGCCATGGCGGCTGCGGTGCGGGGTCTGACCCCCGCGGCCCGCGAGCCGTTCACGCGGGGGGGTGGCTACCTCCCGTTCGCCCTGGATGTCCACCTCACCGTGCTGGCGGCCGGGACGGCGAACACGCAGGTGCGGGGCGCCGTGGCGGCCGCGGGCCAGAACCTGGCCACCGCGGTGCTGCTCATGTTCCTGGGCCTGTTCGTCGCGGCGGGCGTGGCCCAGGTCATCCGCGCCCTCGACCAGCAGGAGCGGCTCGGCGTCTATAAGGCCGTGGGGGTTGAGCCGGGGCACGTCCTGTGGCTCAACACGTGCAGCATCGCCTGTGACGTGCTGGTCGCCACGGTGCTGGCGGCGGCCGTGCTGGCGGCCGCCGGCCCCGACCTGCAGCGCCTGCTCGGCGTGCCGATCCGACCCGGTGCCGGCGGCATCGCCCTCTGGCTGGCCTTCGGGCTGCTGCTGGCCCGCTGGGGTGGCCGCGTCGCGGCCACCATGTTCGAACAGGCGGACGTGATGGCCCTGCTGCGGCGGCGGGCCAACGCCTTCGACTGGTGGGCCCTCATCCGGTTCTGAGCTGGCCGTCCGGCGCGGCTGCCGGCGGCCGGTCCCGGCTCGGTCCATGGTGCGCCTTACCTCGTCCGCAGTCTGTGTTGCGCGACCTTCGGCAGGCCCTCCGACCTCGGCGGCGGAAGGCGCTGCGGCGTCGCGCCCATGGTCGGCGCGGGCGTCGGGGCTCAGCGACCGCTGCCCGTCGACGCAGGCGTGCCGCCGTCGGCGGGGCTGGTGGCGGCGACGGTCGGCGGAGCCTGCACGGGGAATCCGCTCGAAGAGCCGCCACCGCTCGCTGCCAGCGCCGGACTCGGCACGGCGAAGACCGTGTCGTAGAGATCCGTCAAGGTGGGCTGGCTTGCACCGTCGGCGATGAACCGCAGGCAGCCCCCCTGCAGCACGGCGGCCGCATCCGCTTGTCGTGGCTTCCGCGCGAGGCCGTGGCCCCGGGCCCACCGTCCCACGACCCGCCCGCCAGGAGTCGCGTCCCACGGCCGGGAATCCTCCAGCGCACGGCAGAGGGAGGTGGTTCGGACATGATGCGGGGCATCCACCACGTCGCGCTGACGGTGACCGACCTGGATCGCGCGCTCCACTTCTACACGGAGGTGCTGGGCTTGCACCTGGAGCGCTGGCTCCGCGGGCCAGACGCACCGACGCGCATCGTCTTCGTCGCCATCCCGGGCGGCGGCCGCCTCGAGCTCTTCCACCACCAGGGCGGGGCTGAGCCCGCGCCCGCCCGCACCGATAACCGCACGCTGGGCTGGAACCACCTGGCCTTCGCCGCCGAGGATATCGACGCGGAGGTGGCCCGCCTGCAGGCCAAGGGCGTCCAGTTCCGCGCGACCCCCGGACCGAAGGCGCCGGGCGCCATCCGCACGGCGTTCTTCGCCGATCCGGACGGCAACACGCTGGAGCTGTTCGAAGGCTGAGCGCCGCCCCGCGGGAAGTGGCCGGTGTGCAAAGCGGCCGCTTTGGACCCGATGCCTGTCCCGAACGGCGTCCGCGGCCCCCAGGGCCGCGACAGGACCGCCGCCCAGCCAGCGCGAACGCTGCCGGAAGGTGAGCGCGATGGACGAAAAGCCCCTTGATCCCGAAGCGATCGATGCCCTGCTCCAGACCACGGGCAAGGCCGCCCGCCCCGCCCGCCCTGGGCGCAAGGGTGGCGGCAACGGCGGCGATGGCCCGCCGCGCCGGCCCACCCGCAGGGGCGAACCTGCAGATGACCGCCCAGAGGCCGACCCCGGGGGCCCGCCTGCCCCTGCGCCTGGCCCGCGTCGGACTGGCGCCTCGCCGCAGCAGGTTTACGCGAGCATCTCGCAGGTGCCCGTGGAGATCGCCGTCGTGCTGGGCGACCTGGAGATGCCGATCGCCGAGATCCTGCGCATGAAGCCCGGCAGCGTGGTGCAGCTCGACACGTGGATCGACGCGCCCGTGGAGATCCGCATGCGCGGGCGGACGGTCGCGCGCGCCCAGATCGTGACCCTGGAGGACACCTACGCCCTGCGCATCGTGGAGAACCTGATCGCGGCGCCGGACTTCCGGAGCGAGTAGCGGCGGGGCGCGGAAGCGGTGGCGCGGCCGGGGTGGCCGTCACCGCCACGCGGCCCGCCACCGCCACATCGCCCCTCCCCGCAGCCCCGGGGGCAGCCCCCCGGGGCGACCCCCACCCCACAGGTGGTCCGCCAAGCCTCATGCGGCAGGCCTTCGCCACATCGCCGCCGAACGGCTGGCGGTAGGACGGCTGGCGCGCTGGCCCGGCCGCCGCGACCGGTGCGGGTAGGCAGGGCCCGAACGGACTTCAAAGCCCCAACCGGCCGCCGCGCACCCGCACCGGCCGTGCGCCCCGCGGCCCCGTCCCCCAGCCCGCCCTGGCCGGAGGAGGAGGATGGCTCCCGCATGGATCTTCTGACGATCGCCGACGTCCGCGGCGCCGCGGAGCGCCTGCATGGCGTGGCCCACCGCACCCCTGTCCTGACCTCCCGCGCCTTCGACATCGCCAGCGGCCGCCGCACCTTCTTCAAGTCCGAGCACCTGCAGCGCGCCGGCGCCTTTAAGTTCCGCGGCGCCTACAACCGCATCAGCCAGATCCCCCAGCCCGAGCGCCGCCGCGGCGTCGTCGCCTTCTCGTCGGGCAACCACGCGCAGGCCGTCTCGCTGACGGCGCAGCTCTTCGGCATCCCGGCCGTCATCTGCATGCCGTCGGACGCCCCCGGCGTCAAGGTCGAGGCCACCCGCGGCTACGGCGCCGAGGTGGTCTTCTACGACCGCCTGAAGGACGACCGCGTCCAGTTCGGCCAGCGCATCGCGCGCGACCGCGGCCTCACCCTCGTCCCGCCGTACGACCACCCGCACATCATCGCCGGCCAGGGCACCGCGGCCCTGGAGCTGCTCCAGGACGTCCCCGACCTCGACGCCCTGCTGGTCCCCGTCGGCGGCGGCGGCCTCATCTCGGGCTGCGCCATCGCCGCCAAGGCCATGCGCCCCCACATCCGCGTCGTCGGCATCGAGCCGGAGACCGCCAACGACACCCTGCTGTCGCTGCAGGCGGGCCACCGCGTGGAGACGGCGGCCTCGGACACCATCGCCGACGGCATTCGCGGCACGACCCCCGGCGAGTTGACCTTCCCCCACGTCCAGGCCCTCGTCGACGAGGTCGTGCTGGTGAGCGACGCCGAGATCCTGGCCGCCATGCGCTTCATGGCGCTGCGCATGAAGCAGGTGGTCGAGCCGACAGGCGCCGTGGGCGCCGCCGTGCTCCTGCACAACAAGCTCCCCGGCCGGCTCCACCGCGTCGGCGTGATCGTCTCCGGCGGTAACGCCGAGCCCGCGATGATCGCCCGCGCTTTGGCGGCCGAATCCTAGGAGATGTCGTGACGGGCGGCGCATGGGCGCCGCCCGCTTGAACATCCGCGCTTCGGGCGCCGGGTCGGACGGCAGCGTCGACCTGGACCGGCCCGCCAAATGCGTTGCGCAGCGGGGCGCCCGGCCTCTTACCCGACCCGCTCGTGCGCCAGCCATGTCAACATGGCGGCGGCCGCGAGCACACGGTAAGCGCGGGTTTCTCCCGCGCGCACGCGGGGTCAAACGAAGGCCGGCGCGGCGCACACGCCTCGGCTCGCCCTCCACACACATACGTTCGTCCCACCCGCCCACCACGCAGGAACTCCCCGCCCCGGTCCGGAAGCAATCAGGGACCGCATATGCCTGACGGGAGGGCTTCGCCGATCGCCCAGCAGCCCTGGGACCTCTGCGTCGTCGGCGCCGGCATCGTCGGCCTGGCCTCGGCCCGCGCCGTCCTCCAGCGCCACCCCGGCTGGCGCGTCCTCGTCCTCGACAAGGAGCCGCGGATCGCCGCCCACCAGAGCGGCCACAACAGCGGCGTCATCCACGCCGGCATCTACTACACCCCGGGCTCGCTGAAGGCGCGCCTCTGCGTGGCCGGCTCGGCGGCCATGCTGCGCTTCTGCGAGGAGCGCGGCATCGCCCATGCCCGCTGCGGCAAGGTCATCGTGGCCACGTCCGCGGAGGAGATGCCCCGGCTGCACGGCCTGCTGGAGCGCGGCCAGGGCAACGGCGTTCCCGGCCTGGAGCTGATCGGCCCCGAGCGCCTGCGCGAGATCGAGCCGCACGTGCGCGGGGTCGCGGCCATCTGGTCGCCCAACACGGGCATCGCCGACTACCCGGGCGTCTGCCGCGCCTACGCCGACGACATCTCGGCAGCGGGCGGCGAGGTGCGGACGGGCACCGAGGTCGTGGCCGTCCACGACCTCGGTGCCACGCAGCACGTCGAGACCACGACCGGCGAGGTCGAGGCCAGGCTCCTGCTGGCCTGCACCGGCCTGCAGGCCGACCGGCTGGCCGCGATGGCGGGCGCGCCCGCCGACCTGCGCATCGTGCCGTTCCGCGGCGACTACTACCTGATCCGGCCCGAGCGCGACAGCCTCGTGCGCGCGCTGATCTATCCCGTGCCCGACCCGCGCTTTCCGTTCCTGGGGGTCCACTTCACGCGCAAGACCGACGGCCGCGTGTGGTGCGGCCCCAACGCCGTGCTGGCCTTCGCCCGCGAGGGCTACCACTTCGAGGACCTGAACCTCGAAGACCTGGGCGACGCCCTCGGCTTCTCGGGCTTTCGCCGCCTCGCGCGCCGGTACTGGCGCACGGGACTGGGCGAGATGTACCGCGACCTGAGCCGCCGCGCGTTCCTGGGCGCCCTGCGCCGCTACATCCCCGAGCTCAGCGAGGATGACCTGGTGCCGGGCCCGGCGGGCGTGCGGGCCCAGGCCCTGGACACCGAGGGGCGCCTGGTCGACGACTTCTCCATCCACCGCGCGGGCCGCGCCATCCATGTGCGCAACGCCCCGTCGCCGGCCGCGACCTCCTCGCTGATGATCGGGGATTATGTGGCGGAGGTCGTGGATCAGGCGTCGCTGTGAGCCGGTCCGCGGGCACCACCCTTGCGGCGCCGCGGCATGCAGGTGGCGGGAGCGGTGCCGGTTCCCAGCGCTCGGCTCGGCACGGGCCGGATCACGGACACTGGGGACGGGCGGTCCCACGGCCGTGCCGCACCCTGCACGGCCGCGCCTCGCCGGCAACCGGTCGTGACTACCCGCCCATCATGACCGGCACGACCACGTCCTCGACGCGGCTGCCGTCCTTGGCTGAGATGTACGCGAACACCAG
>JAJYVM010000060.1 GCA_021792015.1 Bacillota bacterium
CCCCGTCGAAGACGGCCCGAAAGTCGCTCGACCTGTGTAGGCGCTCCCACATCCGCGCGCCCCGATCCCCGCCGGACATCGCCCCGTCCACCTGACTGCCCCGCCGGGCGCCGCAGTTGCGCCGCCCCGTGCGCGATGCACGCAAAAAAAGGCCGCGATCTGCGGCCTAGTAAGAGATCCGCGTCCGCCCGCGGCCACGCCGCAGTTTGAGCACGCGACGTCCCGCCCGGGTGCTCATCCGCTGGCGGAAGCCATGCGTGCGCTGGGCCTTCCGCTTCTTGGGCTGAAACGTCTGCTTCATCCGTGGACACCCCCCCGAACGCAGCCCGCATTATAGCGACGGGCTTTCAGCGTGTCAAGAAAGGGATCGGCAAAGATTGGCGAATCCTGCTGTGAACGATGCCCTGCCACCCTTGTCCGGTATGGGGAGGCCTGCTAAGATGTTTTCGCGCTTGGTGGGTTCATCCCCTATTATCTTCAATTCTCTCGGTCAGGCGCGGCCGCTTGTACACATCCTGTGGATAACTCTGTGCGCAAGGTGTGGGTTCTTTATGCGATCCTCCCCAACCGATCGCCCAGACGCTTCAGCGGCCGCCGGGCCCGTCGCGAGAACGGCTCTGGCTCCCCGCCACCACCCCGGCCCCACTATGCAGCCATGCTGTGGATAAGTACGGCTGTGCCAGCCGGTACCAACTCGGCCCCCCGATGGGCGGCCCTCCGAAAAGGCTGGTCCCGGCGCTATTTGCGCCGTGCCAATGCACCGAGCCCGCTGGACAGGCGCTCGCGCGAGCCTGTGGATAACCTGTTGACAGTCTCGCGGGGGACCGTCGCTTCGGAGGAGTTGAACCATGAACGCTGACTTGGAGCAGGCTTGGACCGACACCCTGATGCTCCTCGAGCCGGAGCTGCCCCGGCCCGGCTTTGAGACATGGCTGCGCCGCAGCCGCCCCGTCGGCTTTGTCGACGACATGCTGCTGGTGTCGGTCCCGAGCGACTTCGGTCGGCGCTATCTGGAGGACCGGTGCGCGGATCAGCTCCGCGACCGTCTCTCCGCGCGCATCGGACGCCCCATCGCCCTGGAGTTCGTCGTCGCCGACCCGGAGGAGGCCGAGCCGCCCGCTCCTGAACCCGCCGGCGATTCGGACCCTGACCGGGCCGGGCCGCCGCTGATGTTGGCCCAGCGCCCGGCGGGCGGTGCCGCCGCCAGCATCCCCCACCTCAACCCGAAGTACACGTTCGAATCGTTCGTCACGGCCCCGAACAGCCAGCTCTCCTTCTCGGCCGCGGTCGCCGTCGCCGACGCGCCAGGGCGCATGTACAACCCGCTGTTCATTTACGGCGGCGTCGGGCTGGGCAAGACCCACCTGCTTCAGGCCATCGCCCACCGGGTCACCGAGCGCTCGCCCGGCAAGCGCATCTGCTATGTGTCCTGCGAGACCTTCCTCAACGAAGTGACGGACGCCATCAAGGACCGGACCACCGTGGAGCTGCGCGGCCGCTACCGGAACGTCGATGTGCTCCTGGTCGACGACGTTCAGATCCTGGCCGGCAAGGAGCGCACCCAGGAGGAGTTCTTCCACACCTTCAACGCCCTGCACGAGGCCACCCGCCAGATCGTGCTCAGCTCGGATCGCCCGCCGAAGGAAATTCCGACGCTGGAGGACCGGCTCCGCTCCCGCTTCGAGTGGGGCCTCCTCACGGACATCCAGCCGCCCGACCTCGAGACGCGTATCGCCATTCTGCGCAAGAAGGCCGAGAGCGACCACCTGCGCGTGCCCGACGAGCCGATCGAATATATCGCCGAGCACATCACCACGAACATCCGCGAGCTTGAGGGCGCCCTGATCCGGTTTGTGGCCTTCGCCTCAGTCAAGTCCCGCCCGCTCGACGTCGCCTGCGCCGAGGATGCCCTGCGCGGGCTGCTGCCGCAGGAGGCCCCGAAGCAGATCACCATGCGCCTCATCCAGCAGAAGGTCGCCGAGTACTACGACGTGGACATGAAGACGTTCACCATCCGGAAGCGCACCCGGGCGGTCGCCTTCCCGCGCCAGGTGGCCATGTACCTCTGCCGCGAGCTCACCGAGTACTCGCTGCCCCAGATCGGGGAGGAGTTTGGTGGCCGCGACCACACGACGGTGATCCACGCCCACGACAAGATCGCAACGGACATCGCGCGCGACCCCGCCCTGCGCGGCACCATTCAGATCCTCCGAAAGCGCATCATGAGCGGAGAATAGGTGTGCGGCCCATAACGTGTGGACAACCCTGAGGATGACTCGTCGGCTGGGTGTGGAGAATGTGGTTATGCCCAACATCTTGTGGATGGTGTGGACAACTCGGGTCAACTTCCCACAGCGTTACCCACGCCCTGAAGGTCTGTGCCGCATTGGCCCGGGCCGCTTTTCCCCAGCATCCACAGGTCCTACTGCGACGACGGTCTCCAGAGATTAAGAATCAGCACACCGGAGGGAAGAGGGAACTGCCATGCGGGTGAGCATCGATGCACCCCAACTCGCGCGGGGCGTCGCAACCGTCTCCCGATCCGTCCCGGCCCGCACCACCATGCCGGTGCTGACCGGGATGCTGCTGGAGGCAGACCCGGCCGGCGTGCGCCTGGTCGCGACCGATCTCGAGGTCACGTGCACCGTCACCATCGCGGCAGAGGTCCAGGAGCCCGGCCGCGCGGTCGTGCCCGCCCGCCTGTTTGCGGAGATCGTGCGCCGAGTCCCCTCCCCCCGGCTCGACATCGTGGCCGATCCGGAGCGGGCGGACGCCCTTCTCAGCTGGGAGCGCTCCGAGTTCCGGCTGCACGGCTTCGGCCCGGACCAATTCCCGCAACCGGCCGCCGCGCCGGCCGGGACCGACTTCACCACGTTCAGTGAGGGCGGCCTGCGCGATACCCTTCGCCACACCGCCTTTGCCGCCGCGACCGAGGCCGGAGGCCGTCCGATCCTGACGGGCGTGGAGCTGACCCTGCTGGACGGCGACTACCGGGCCGTGGCCACGGACGGCATGCGCGTCGCGTATTTCCGCACGGCCGAGCGGACGGATTGGTCACAGGGTACGGCCGTCACCCTGCCCGGGCGCGGCGTCGACGAGATCGTGCGGACGATCGAGGCTGCCGGCGGCCAGGGCGCCTTCTGCGCCCACGACAATCACATGTTCCTGCGGGCTGGCCCAACCGAAGTGGCCGTCCGCCTCCTCGAGGGCCGCTTCCCCGCCATCCTCGACCTGGTGCCCAAGCAGTTCCCCACAACGGTGCGCCTGAACGCCGGCGAGCTGCGGGATGCCTGCGAGCGGGTGGCCCTGGTGACAGATGCCCCCGACCGCCTCCACGCCATCACCGTGGTCGCCAGCGGCGAGGGCATCGAGGTCAGGGCGCGCAGCCCGGAGGTCGGCGAGGCGCGCGAGGCCGTGCCCGCCGCGGTTGACGGGCCTGACATCGAGTTCCCGGTCAACGCGCGCATGGTCATGGAGGGCCTGCGCCATCTGGGCGACGGCGAGCTGGACATCGAATTCTCCGGTCCGCAGTCCCTGGCGCGGATGCGCCGGGCCGACGATCCGCGCCTGCAGTACATGCAGATGCCGCTGCGGCTAGGATCCTGATGCGGAGCATCAGGATCCTGACCCCCTCGATCGAGCTGAGCGCGTTGCTGAAGCTTGCAGGCCTCGTCGATACGGGGGGGCAGGCCAAGCTCCTGATTCAGGGCGCCGCTGTCCAGGTGAACGGCGTCAGCGAGCTCCGACGCGGCCGCAAGCTCGTGGCGGGCGACACCGTATCCGTGGAGGGCAGGGAGCCGGTGCGGATCGAGGCGCCCCCGGCTTGATCGCCCGCCTGCATCTCCGCGACTTCCGCTGCTACGCCGAGCTGGACCAGCCCTTCGCGGCAGGTGCCAATCTCCTGGTGGGACCCAACGGGGCCGGCAAGACCAACATCCTCGAGGCCATCTACTTCCTGGCCGTGGGTCGCTCGCCCCGCAGCGCGCGCGACGCCGACCTCGTGCGCCAGGGCGCCGCCGGCTTCGCTGTCGCCGCCGAGACGGACGGCGCGCACCGCCTGGGCGTCACCTACCGCGAGCACGCGGGACGTGCCTGGTCCGTGGACGGCAAGGTGGCCGCCAACCCCTTCGGCCTGCTGACCGTGGTCTTCTTTTCCCCGGACGACCTGTGGCTGGTGAAGGGTGGCCCGTCGGGCCGCCGCGCCCTGCTCGACCGCGTGCTCCTGCAGCTGCGCCCCCTGCACGCCGAGCAGTTGGCCGCTTACGAGGACGCCCTTGCGCAGCGCAACGCGCTCCTGCGCGACGTCAAGGCCCGCCGTGCCGGCAGGGCCATGCTCGAAGTGTGGGAGGAACAACTGGTAGAATACGGGGTGGGCGTCACGTTGCGGAGGAGCGCAATCGCCGCCGACGTCGGGGAGCGCGCGCGGACGCTGCACGCTCGCCTGGCGCCCGGAGAGGATCTCTCCTGCACGTACGTGTCGGGGATCACGGGCAAGGAGCCGGCCGGGACGGCGGCGCCGCTGCGGGAGGCATTCGCCGCCGCACTGGCTGAGGCGCGGCCGCGCGAGATCGAGCGCGGCTTCACGCTGATCGGTCCGCATCGTGACGATTGGAGCATCCTGGTGAACGGGCTGCCCCTGCGGGGCTTCGGCTCCCAGGGCCAGCAGCGAACCGCCGTGCTGGCCCTGAAGCTGGCCGAGCGCGCGGCGCTGGAGTCGGAGACCGGATCGCCGCCCGTGCTTTTACTCGATGACGTGCTGTCCGAGCTGGACGGCAGCCGGCGCGAAGCGGTCCGGGCCCTGACGGAAGGAGAGGGTCAGGCATTCCTCACGTCCACCGAGCCCGAAGGCCGGCCGGCCGCCGTGTTCTTCGTGGGCGGGGGGCGCCTGCGGACCGAGCCGTCCCCGTAGCCGACACGCTGCAGGCTGTCCTGCGCCGTGCAGGCCTCGAGGAGCGCATGCGCCAAGAGCGCGCCGTCACCATGTGGAACCGGGTCGCGGGTCCCGAGCTGGCCGCCCGCAGCCGTGCCCTGGAGGTCCGCGATGGGACGCTCTGGGTGGGTGTCGAGAACGCCGCGTGGGCGGCCCAGCTGTCGTTTCTGCGCAGTGATCTGCTGCACCGGCTGCAGGCCGAGGGGGCGACCGTGGCGGCCATCCAGTTCCGGCTGGCCCGACTTGAGCGGTGGCGCCGCGACGATGGCGGGCAGCAGGTCGCGCGGGCGCTGCCGGCGCCGCGACCGGGCGAGATGCGCCTGGCGGAGCAGCTGGCCGCGCCGCTGCCGGACCTCCGCCTGGCGGAGGCGTGGCGGGCGCTGGTGCTGGCGGGCCTGCGCCGGAGCCGTGGGCGCGCCGAGGCCCCTGCCGAGACGGCCCTGCCCGCAGAGGCAGCCGGCCGGGGGGAGGAGTAGCGGTGTTCGTGCACGCGGGCGGAGACGTCGTCGTGCGAATGACCGAGCTGGTGGCGATCATCGACCGGCGGGCGGTGGACGATCCCGGCCCCACGCGCGAGATGCTGGAGTTCTTGCGCAGCCAGGGCCGAGTGGAGGACGTCGCAGCCGGCGAAGTGAAGTCTGTGATCGTCTGTTCACCCCGGCGCCGCAGGCGCCGGGCACGTGGCGCGGCCCGGATCGTGCTGTCCCCCATATCCGTCGGCACCCTGCACCATCGGGTCGGCGTGCTCGACGGCATGGGCGAGCCCCTGGCGGGAGGTTAATGCTTGTCGTCGTATAGCGAGTCGCAGATCCAGGTCCTCGAGGGCCTGGAGGCCGTCCGCCGCCGACCCGGCATGTACATCGGCAGCACCTCGCTGCGCGGCCTGCACCACCTCGTCTACGAGGTGGTCGACAACAGTGTGGACGAGGCGCTGGCCGGCCGCTGCACGCGCATCGACGTGACGCTCGGCACCGACGGCAGCGTGACCGTCCAGGACGACGGCGGCGGCATCCCCGTCGGCGTCCACCCGAAGGTGGGCCGCAGCACGCTGGAGGTCGTCATGACCATCCTGCATGCCGGCGGCAAGTTCCAGAGCGGCGCCTACCGCGTCTCAGGCGGTCTGCACGGCGTCGGCGTCTCCGTCGTGAACGCGCTCTCCGACTGGCTGGAGGTCACGACCGATTACGAGGGCGGGCGCTACACGCAGCGCTATGAGCGCGGCATCCCAACGAGCGAGGTGCAGGCGCTCGGGCCCACCGACAGAAGCGGCACCAGGACCCGCTTCCATCCGGACGCGACGATCTTCGAGGAGACGGAGTTCCGCTACGAGACGCTCGTCCAGCGATTCCGCGAGTACGCCTTCCTCAACAGCGGCCTGGAGATCCGGCTGGTCGACGAGCGCACGGGCGAGGAGGCCCGCTTCCGCTATGAGGAGGGCATCCCGTCCTTCGTCGACTACCTCAACCGCAGCAAGGAGACCGTGCACCGCCCGATCTTCATCCAGGGCACGCGCGACGACGTCGACGTGGCCGTGGCGCTGCAGTACACGGGCACCTACACCGAGAACATCCTGTCGTTCGCCAACGCCATCAACACCCACGAGGGCGGCACCCACGAGGTCGGCTTCAAGACGGCCCTGACCCGCGTGGTGAACGACTACGGGAAAAAGAGCGGCCAGCTCAAGGGCAACGACGGCAGCCTCTCGGGCGAGGACGTCCGCGAGGGGCTGACGGCGGTCCTGTCGGTCAAGCTGCTCGAGCCCCAGTTCGAGGGCCAGACGAAGACGAAGCTGGGCAACAGCGAGGTTCGCGGGATCGTGGACTCGATCGTCGCCGAGCAGCTGGCCCTCTTCTTCGAGGAGAACCCCGGCGCCGGCCGCGCGATCATCGACAAGGCCACCACCGCGGCACGGGCCCGGGAGGCCGCCCGCAAGGCGCGCGAGCTGACCCGGCGCAAGTCGGCGCTGGAGGTCTCCGCCCTGCCCGGCAAGCTCACGGACTGCAGCGTGCGCGAGCCGGAGCTCGCCGAGCTGTTCATCGTCGAGGGCGACTCGGCCGGCGGCAGCGCCAAGAACGGGCGCGACCGCCGCACCCAGGCGATCCTACCGATCCGGGGCAAGATCCTGAACGTCGAGCGGGCGCGCCTGGACAAGGCCCTCACCCACGCCGAGATCCGCGCCATCATCACGGCCATCGGCACCGGGATCCGCGAGGAGTGCGACGCCAGCAAGGCGAGATACCATAAAGTGGTAATCATGACCGATGCCGACAGTGACGGCGCCCACATCCGCACGCTCCTGCTGACCTTCTTCTTCCGCTACATGGTGCCGCTGATCGAGACGGGATACGTGTACATCGCCCAGCCGCCGCTGTTCATGGTCCGCAAGGGCAAGGACGAGTACTGGGCCCAGACCGACGCCGACCTGGCACGCCTGCTGAAGGAGTTGAACGTCAAGCCGGACGACGTGCAGCGCTTCAAGGGCCTCGGCGAGATGGACGCGGAGCAGCTGTGGCAGACCACGATGGATCCAGCGCGGCGCACGTTGATCCGCGTGGACATGGACGATGCCGCCGAGGCAAGCCGGATCTTCGACATGCTGATGGGCGACGAGGTGCCGCCACGGCGCCAGTTCATCGAGCAGCACGCCAAGAACGTCCGCTTCATCGACACCATCGGATAAGGGGATCAGGGCGGCGCCCTGCGGCGCCGTCCCAATGAGCCGCCAGCGCACACGCCGTCCATGGATCGCGCGGTTGTCCGCGCGAGCGCGACGTCAGTTGTGGCGCGCCTTTCCAAACGGGTAGGATGAAGCGACCAGCTCGCCTTCGGAAGGGGTGGCCCCTTGGCCCTCGATGCCGGCCGGATCGAGCCCATCGACATCGCGGACGAGATGCAGCAGGCGTATATCGACTACGCGATGAGCGTCATCGCGAGCCGTGCCCTGCCGGACGTGCGCGACGGCCTCAAGCCCGTGCACCGCCGCATCCTCTACGCGATGGACGAGGCCGGAAACAGCGCCGACCGGCCCTTCCGCAAGAGCGCCAAGACCGTCGGCGAGGTCATCGGCAACTACCATCCCCACTCCGACGTGGCGGTGTACGACGCGCTGGTGAGGCTGGCGCAGGACTTCTCCCTGAGATATCCGCTAGTGGAGGGCCACGGGAATTTTGGCAGCCTCGACGCCGATCCCGCCGCCGCCATGCGTTACTGTGTCACCGGCGATACGCTTGTCGTAACGGATGCAGGCCTTCGGCGCATCGATTCGGTGTCCCCGGACGGCGGCGAGGACGTCCGCCTCTCCGTGCTCTCGGCGCACGGCCACGTGAACTCGGCCAGCAAGTGGTTCGACTGTGGCGAGTTCCCCGTCCGGCGCGTCCGCACCCGGCGTGGTTACGAGATCACCGGCACCACGAACCATCCCTTGCTGACCTGCGGGGCGGGCCCGGACGGACTCCCGACCTACACTTGGAAGACAATCGCCGCCGTGTGCCCCGGCGACTGGGTCGTCCTCGACCGGAGCCAGGCCCTCTGGCCGGAGACCGAGGTCGATCTCCACCACCACCACCCGGACATCGGGGCCGGCTCAAGGATCGAGCGCCACGAGCTGCCCGCGACGCTGACGACGGACCTGGCGTTCGTCCTCGGCGCCCTGACCGCTGAGGGAACGGTTCGCGACAAGGTCATCGAGTTCACCAACGTCCCCGGTGACTTTGCCGAGCAGTTCCAGGCCGCGTGGCACCGCACGTTTCCCACATGCCGCCTGCACGTCTTCCGGCGGGAGGCGGTGGGCTATGGTCGCCAGCCGTTCCTCCAGGTTCAGGTCGTCAGCACGCAGGTCGTGGAGTTCCTGCGGCGCCTCGGGCTCAACGGGAAGTCGGCTCACCGCCGTGTCCCGGACCCCGTGCTGCAGTCTCCCCAGGGTGTGGCCGCCAGCTTCCTCAGGGGCCTTTATGAGGGGGATGGCGCTGTCGAGCGGTCGGGCCGGAGCCTGCTCCGCGTCGGGCTTGTCTCGAAGAGCCGGACCATGCTGCGCCAGGTGCAGACGCTCCTGCTGCGCTTTGGCGTGGTCAGCTCGCTGGGGAGCGATGCGACGCGCGGCGTGGACCGCCTGACGATCACCGGCCGGTCCAACCTTCAGGCGTTTGCTGACGAGATCGGGTTCGCCGGGGGACGCAAATCAACCGCGTTGCAGGCGGTGCTCGCGGCTTCCACGGGCAGGGCCCTGTCCAAGACCGACGCCATTCCGTATCTCAGCGACCACGTGCGCGGCCACGCCATGCGCGGGGAGTGTGAGTGGCTCAGCAGGCACAACTTCGACCGTCCAGAGCGTCTGCGGGCAGCGCTGCCCCGGATGCGGCGCGTGCTCGCGCCACAGGCCATGACGGTCGTTGAAGCGCGTGCCCGCGCGGCCTACCTGTATGACCAGGTCGTCGCGGTCGAGGATGCCGGCGAGCAGCGCGTGTACTCCATGCGGGTGGACTCCGACTGCCACTCCTTTGTGGCCAACGGGTTCGTCAACCACAACACCGAGGCCCGCCTCAGCCGCCTGGCGGCCGAGATGCTGCGCGACCTCGACAAGGACACCGTCGACTTCGTCCCCAACTACGACGAGAAGTCCGAGGAGCCCGTGGTCCTGCCCTCGCGCTTCCCGAACCTCCTGGCCAACGGCGCCACCGGCATCGCCGTCGGCATGGCGACCAACATCCCGCCGCACAACCTGCGCGAGGTCATCGACGGGGCGATCGCCGTCATCGACAACCCCGAGGTCACCAGCCGCGACCTCATGCGGCACGTGCACGGGCCGGACTTCCCCACCGCCGGGCTGATCATGGGCTCCGAGGGGATCCGCCAGGCCTACGAGACCGGCCGCGGCACGATCACCCTGCGTGCCCGCGCCCAGATCGAGGAGATGCGGGGCGAGCGCTACCGCATCGTCGTGACGGAGATCCCCTACCAGGTGGTCAAGGCGAAGCTCATCGAGCGCATCGCCGACCTCGTGCGCGAAAAGCGCCTCGAGGGCATCACCGACCTGCGGGATGAGAGCGACCGCACCGGGCTGCGCGTCGTGATCGAGCTGTCCCGCACGGCCAACGCCAACGTCGTGCTCAACAAGCTCTTCAAGGAGACCCAGCTGCAGCAGAACTTCGGCGTGATCATGCTGGCGCTCGTCGACGGGCAGCCGCGCGTGCTCTCGCTCAAGCAGATGCTGCACCATTACGTCGCCCACCAGCGCGAGGTCGTGACCCGGCGGAGCCGCTTCGAGCTGGACAAGGCCGAGAAGCGGGCCCACATCCTCGAGGGGCTGCGCATCGCCCTCGACCACATCGATGAGGTGATCGCCCTCATCCGCGCCAGCCACACGACCGAGGAGGCGCGCGACGGGCTGATGTCGCGCTTGCACCTGGACCAGATCCAGGCGGACGCCATCCTGGACATGCGGCTGCAGCGCCTGACCGGCCTGGAGCGCGAGAAGATCGACGCGGAGTACGACGAGCTGCTGAAGACCATCGAATACCTGCGCGCGGTCCTCGCCTCCGCCGCCATGCTGGACGGCATCGTGAAGAAGGAGCTGCGCGACATCCGCGACCGCTTCGGCGACGACCGCCGCACGCAGATCGAGGGCGAGGCGGGCGAGTTCTCCGTCGAGGACCTGATCGCCGAGGAGGACGTCGTCGTCACCATGACCCACCGCGGGTACTTCAAACGCCTGCCGGTGGACACCTACCGCAGCCAGGGCCGCGGCGGGCGGGGCATCACGGGCATGGCGACGCGCGAGGAGGACTTCGTCGAGCAGCTCTTCATCGCCGGAACGCACGACGACCTGCTCTTCTTCACCAACGGCGGGCGCGCGTACGCCCTCAAGGTGCACGAGATCCCGGAGGCCAGCCGCACGGCCCGCGGCACGGCGGCGGTGAACCTCATCCAGCTCGATGGCGACGAGAAGATCACGGCCGTGCTGACGCTGCCCAAGCAGCGCGATGACAAGTACCTGGTGCTGGTGACGCGGGCCGGGGTCATCAAGCGCTGCGCGACCTCGGAGTTCGAAAACGTGCGCAGGGTCGGCATCATCGCCATGAACCTGGACGAGGGCGACGAGCTGATCGACGCCCGCCTCACGTCAGGGACGGACGAGATCCTGCTGGTCACGCGCCGCGGGCAGGCCCTGCGCTTCCCCGGCGCCGACGTGCGGCCAATGGGCCGCTCCGCCCACGGCGTGCGCGGCATGCGCTTGGCGGACGGCGATGCGGTCGTGGCCGCGGCTGTGGCCATCCGCGACGCGGACCTGCTGATCGTCTCCGACCGCGGGATCGGCAAGCGCACCCCCGTCGCCGACTTCCCGGTCCACCATCGCGGCGGGGGCGGTGTGCGCGCCATGAAGCTGGCCGCCGACCGTACGGGCGAGCTCGCCGGCGCGCTGGTGTTGCGGCCCGAGCACGAGGTCATGCTGATCTCCGCCGAGGGTGTGATCATCCGCCAGGCGGCCGACGGCATCTCCCGCCAGGGCCGGGCGGCCAGCGGCGTGCAGATCATGCGGCTGGAGGCCGGCGACCGGCTGGCGGCCGTGGCCCCCGTCGTTCCCCGCCAGGCCGATGAGGGGTAAGCTGCCGCCCGCGGCGCTGGCCGCCCTCATCGCGGGCGGCGCGGCCGTCCGTCCCGAGCTCCTGCGCGGGCCCGCCATCGGCGAGGACGCGGCCGTGCTGGATCTCGGCGGGGATCTCGCGGTCGTGTCCGCCGACCCCATCACCGGCGCCGAAGGTGAACACGCCGGCTGGCTCGCCGTCCACATCAACTGCAATGACGTGGCGGCCGCGGGCGCCGAGCCCGTGGCCTTCTGGAGCATCATGGTCGGCGGCGACCACGCGGCGATCGCCGCCGGGATCCGGCGCGCGGCTGGGGAGCTGGGCGTCGCCATCGCGGGCGGCCATACCGAGTACGGCGATCAGCCCAGCCTCGTCGGCGTCGCCCTCGGCCGCGTGCACCGGGACAACCTCGCCGGCGCCGGCAACCTGCGCCCGGGCCAGGCACTCGTGATGACCAAGACCGCCGGGTTGGAAGGCACCGCCCTGCGCCTGCCAGCTCCGCACCTCCACGGGCGCATCTCCATTGTTTCAGACGCACGGGCGGCCCTCGCCGCGGGCTGCCGCGCCATGCACGACGTCACCGAGGGGGGCCTTTTGGGCGCGGCCTGGGAGATGGCGGTGGCAAGCGGCCTCGGGGTCGAGGTGCACGCCGACGCCGTCCCGGTCGCCCCGGAGACCGCCGACCTCTGTGCCCGCGACGGCCTGGACCCGCTGCGCCTGCTCGGCTCGGGCGCGCTGCTCTGCGGGGCGGACGACGGCAAGGCCCTGGTGCTTGCGTTGGCCGGGGCTGGGATCCCCTCCGCCGTCATCGGCCGTGTGCTCGGCCGGGGCGATGAGAGCGTGCTCGTGCGGGACGGGGGGCGCCAGCGGCTGACGCCCCCCGCCGGCGACGACTTCTGGGCACCGGCCGCCGTGACCCTGGCCGAGGAGCCGCCCTCGCCCGAGATCCGCACCCTCCTCTTCGAGGCCGACCCCTCCCCCGCGGCCATCGACGACATGCTTTCGCGCGGGCGGCTCTTCGCCGCCCGTCAAGGCGGTTCCGTAGTCGGTGCCGCCGCGCTCTGCGACGGGGAGATCACCGCGATCGCCGTGAGCGAGCGCCGCCGCGGGCAGGGGCTCGGCCGCGCCCTGATCGACCACATCGCCGTCCATGCCGGCGGCACCGAGCTGATCGTCGGCACCGCCGCCAACGGCACGGGCGAGCTCCTCTTCTACCAGAAGTGCGGCTTCCGCGTCGTCGCCGTCGAGCCCGACTGGTTCGCCGGACGCTACGCGGCGGCGGAGATCGTCAACGGCCTGCCCTGCCTCGACCGGATTCGCCTCCGCCGCAGCCTGGTATAATTGTGGCCGCTGAAGCGGGGCGCTGGGGCGCGCGGTCATCCGCCCGCGAGCGGGTGTGGAAAAGGGCGCGCGGTCATCCGCGCGCGAGCGGCTGTATCTGGAGAGGAGGCCGGCGGGCATGGCGGGAGAAAACGGAGCGACCCAGGGCACCTGGCGGGTGAAGAAGGGCCTGGCGGAGATGCTCAAGGGCGGCGTGATCATGGACGTCACGACGGCGGAGCAGGCCAAGATCGCCGAGGAGGCG
>JAJYVM010000061.1 GCA_021792015.1 Bacillota bacterium
GCCCGCTGCCGCCAGCCGGTGATGTCGCGCACCTTGGCCCTGAAGCGCGCGCCGGTCCTGTGGGTCAGGCGGATGAGGGCGCGGCGGTTGCGATGGAAGCTGAATCCAGGGAGCGCGACCCCCGTTACGGCGCAGGCCACCGGACCCGCCCCGGCGCCTCCGCCTCGCCTGCGGCTCGTGTTCCTCGGCCCGAGGCTCTGGCCGCCGGCTCCCCGATCGATCCCGCCTCGCGGCGGGCACGCCTGCCCTTGGCTTGCCGTTGCCGCGACCGGGCCCCTGCGGGTTCACCCCCCACCCACCCGCTGCCGGCGTGCCATAAAGGGCGCGCCCGCAAGGGGCGCGCCCACCGACCTATGCCCGGTGCGCGGGCCGGGTCTTCGGCGGCCGCTCGCGCAGGATGCGCACGAGGTACACCAGCACGATCACCAGGTTGATCAGATCGAGGGCGATCACGATCCCGTACGCCGGGCCGAAGTCCTGCAGCGGGTTGGCCGGGCCGGCACCGCGCGGCAGGGCCGCCGCCAAGAAGCCTAGTCCGCCGAGGAGGCCGCTCCAGATGGCTGCCACGTGCCTTCCCTCCCCCCAGACAGCAGGTAGCCGAGGTAGGTGCGCCGGACGCGGGGCTCCAGCATGCCGGCGCAGCAGGCCGAGACGATGACGCCGCAGGCGGCGAAGGCCAGCAGGGCGCGATGGTAGTCGGGCCCCGCGGCGGTGTGGACGACGAGCGCGGCGACCACGGGCTGGGCCACGGCGCTGCCGATCATGCCGCCCAGCACGACCACGCCGAGCGAGCGGCCCACGGCGCCCGGCGTGAGGATTTCCGCCAGGTAGGGCGCGAACAGCTGGCCCGTCGGCGACCACGAGCTGGAGAAGCCGGCGATGAAGAACGCCAGGTAGGCGACGATCAGGGGCACGCCTGCCCGGAACGTGCTGGCCCAGAGGGTGGCGCCGGCCATGACCACCCCCCCGATCAGCCAGACGGGCGTGCGCTTGGTCTGGAAGACGGTGTCGGACAGGATGCCGCCGGCCATGACGCCGCAGAAGGCGCCGAAGTACACCATCGACGAGAGCGACCCCGCCAGCAGCAGGGACAGGTGCAGCTGGCGGAAGCCGATGGTCGGCAGCCACGTCGTCAGCCCCCAGGTCGCGAACAACCCGAAGAAGCCGGCGATGAACATCAGGATCACGTTCTTGTTGAGGAAGATCTCGCGGTACGGGGTGATCCGCTCGCCGGGCGGCAGCTCGGCCGTGGAGTGGGCCAGGGCCGGGTCGACCTCGCCCTTTTTGGCTTCGAGCTCCTCCTTGCCGAAGATGTACTCCAGCTCGCCCTCGCTGACGCGGGCGTCCAGCTCGGGCCGGTCGATGATGTAGTGGTGGATGGCTGCGAGGACCGGCAGGCCGAAGAAGGCGATCACCATGAACGACCAGCGCCAGGAGCCCGTCGCCTCGGCGATGGGCACGGCGACGAACGGCACCAGGATCGAGCCGATGGTGTAGGCCGTCTGGTGGATGGCGAAGGCGCGGCCGCGGGTCCGCCGTGGGAACCACGTCGCCGTGAGGCGCGAGCCCGCCGTCACCTCGAAGCCCTGGGCGATGCCGAACAGGAAGTTGCGCAGCTCGAGCTGCTGCCACGTGCCGACGATGGCCATGGTCCACGTGAAGACCGAGAAGGCGCCGATCGTGATGGCCAGTGCCTTCTTCGGACCCAGCTTGTCGGTGAGGAAGCCGGCAAAGGGCTGGATGATCGCGTAGCCGATGAAAAAGAAGAACAGCACCTGCCCGGTCTCGGCCGCGTTCATGCTGAGCGAGGCCGCGATCAGGGGCAGCAGCGCCGCGGTCTTGTTGCGGTCCAGGTAGTTGACGAACCAGGCCACCCAGGCGGTGCTGAGGACCTGGGTCCGGCGCCAGTGCAGCGACCATTCTCCCACGGGATCACCTCCGATTCGGCGGTGCGCATGGCCTGCGCGATCGGCCCACGGCGGCGGTCACGGCATCCCCCCTCGGGGAACGCGGTGATTCCACCGCCGGAAACCGAATTCCTGCTGGTCCTGCAGACTGGGTGACGGCGGGGTGCCGGTTTGCGCCGGGCGGGGCGCTCAGATGTCGCGCCGCGAGAAGATCCAGACGGCGCCGCCGACGGCGGCGGCAAGATAGAAGAGGGCGTACCAGACCATGGCGCGCTGGGGGCGGCGGCCCCGCCGGCCGGCCCGGCCAGCTGCCAGACCAGCCCGCGCGCCGCGCCGCCCTGCGCCGCCAGCGCCGCCGCGCGCCGGCACATCGGCTCCGCCGGCAGCAGCAGGCTGGTGACGGTGCCGATGTCGCTCAGGGTGGGCACGCCGGCCAAGGCCGTGATCTGGGCGAGGGCGCCGCCGAACGCGGCCAGCCCGTACAGGAGGATGGCAGCCGCGCCGTTGGCCAGGGTCGGCAGGAAGGTGCCGCCGAGGACGGTGACGGCGACGAGGATGAGGGGCTGCAGCAGCAGCAGGGCCAGGACGGCGGGCGGCTGGGGCAGGGTGGCGCGCACGCCGGCCCAGGCGATGAGGAGGACGATGCCGTAGAGCGCCAGGGTGTAGGCCGCCAGGAGCGCGCCAAGCCCCAGGAGGTTGCCGAGCACGATTTGGGCGCGGCCGACGGGCCGCGCCAGGACGGCCTGCATGGCCCCGCTCTCGATCTCGGCCGAGATCGCGCCGGCGCTGGCCAGCAGAGCCAGCAGGGCCGGGAGGGGGCTGGCCAGGTAGAGGCCCACCAGCACGACGGCGAGGCCGCCAACCAGGGCGACCGCCGGGGAGTCGATGCGGCCCTCGGCGCGGACGCCGAGGGCCGGCAGCACCAGGGACACGGCCGTCACGGCGGCCACCACGGCGACCAGGCGCCGCCCGCCTGCCCCAGCCCGACCCGGTCCAGGGCATCCGCCACCCGTGCCCGCCGCCGCAGGGGCGCGATGGCCCCGGCAATTGTGACATGCTTAGGGCAAGCGGGAGGGATCGGCGGTGGACCTGCCGGATCCGGGCGATACCAACGGCGTCGCCAAGGACGATGCCAAGGCAGAGCGCAAAAAGCTCGTGAAGGAGCTGGCCGAGCAGCAGGAGCTCCTCTACGCCGACCGCCGGCACGCCGTGCTCATGATCCTGCAGGGCATGGACGCCTCCGGCAAGGACGGCACCGTGCGCCACGTCCTCTCCGGCGTCAACCCCCAGGGGGTCCACGTCCGCTCGTTCAAGGAGCCGACGCCGATCGAGCACGCCGAGGACTTCCTCTGGCGCGTGCACGAGGCCGCGCCGCCGAAGGGCTACATCGGCGTGTTCAACAGGAGCCACTACGAGGACGTGCTGGTCGTGCGCGTCCACGACCTGGTGCCCGAGCGGGTTTGGCGCCCCCGCTTCCGCGCCATCAACGACTTCGAGCGCATGCTGACCGAGTCGGGCGTGGTGATCCTGAAGTTCTTCCTGCACATCAGCAAGGAGGAGCAGGTCAAGCGCTTCGAAAGGCGCATCGAGGACCCGCGCCGCCACTGGAAGTTCTCCACGGCCGACCTGCGCGAGCGCGATTACTGGGACGCCTACCAGAAGGCGTACGCCGACGTCCTGCACGAGTGCTCGACCGAGTGGGCGCCCTGGCACATCGTGCCCGCCGACCACAAGTGGTACCGAAACCTCGTGGTCGCGCGCCACATGGTGAAGGCCATGAAGGACCTCGACCTGCACTACCCCTCCCTGCCGGCGGAATAGGCTCGCGCGCGACCCCGAAGGCCGGCGCGCGAGGAGGTCAGTCTGGCGAATGAAACGAGTTTACCGCGGTGATCGAACAGGACGGCGAGTGGTTTATCGCCTATTCGCCGGAGGTCCCCGGCGGAAGCGGGCAGGGGCGGTCCAAGGACGAAGCTGTGCGCAGCCTGTCCGAGGCCATCAAGCTCATTCTGGATGACCGTCGCGAGGAGGGTCTGCGGGGCGTACCACCGGAAGCCGTGATCGAGCGGGTCCGCGTGGGGTGAAGCGGGTCGCCCTCCTCCGCCATCTCCGACGACATGTCAAGCGTGGATCCCGCGCCGCCCGCATCTCCCAGGTGTCAGATGCCCCGTGGATCCGCTTGACCTGCAAGCTGGGGTGGCGCCAGTTCTCCTGGGCCCATCGACGGCGCGCCGCATCGCGGCCTGCTCCCGGGCGGTCAACTCGTCAAAGGCCCGCAGGAAGCGGGCTGTGAAATTCGACGGTCACGTCTTGGGACGTGAGGAACGGTGCCGGAGGATGTCCGATGCGCGTTCGCCCGGTTCGTTGCGGTGCACACGGCCTTCAGCGATGTCAGCATCTGCCTCCCGCTCAGCCTGCTGCCACTCGGCCGTCCAAAACCAGGCTTGGCCGGGATCGTGCTTCGGCGTGGCCGGCTCGGACTGCACCTTGCGTGGGTGGAGCAGCACGCTATACGATAACCCGCCCGAGATGCCCCACCCCGCCGCATCCACCTCGGCCCCGTCTGCCCAGTGGCACCCGTCGTCACTCGGCGCACGCTGCTGGCCGGTACCTGGGCTGGGTCGGCCCCGGCCCGTCAGGCTGTCGCGTGATTGGGCCTGGTGGGGTGCTGTGATGACAGGGGTTTACGGTCTTGGCGGTGGGCAAAGCGGCGTTTGCGTGTAGGCATACCGCGCCGGTACGAGCGAACATGGGTGTACCCATTCAACCGGAACTGTCGGAATTGCTGCGCATGTAGAATGTTGTAGTTGGCACCATTCGCGGCACTCTTGGTCACGAGTGTGCTGTGGCCTGTATCGTGGTAGTTTTAGGGCTCAAGCTCTGCGCGCCCCAGGGCGAGCAGCTGCTCGAGATCTTCAATATCGTTGGGCATCCAGTGCCCCACCAGCTGCCGTATTTCAGCCAGTTGCTGCTCCGTCGCCAGCGCCAGCATGCGGGAGAGATCACCGACGTCAATGCTGCGCGAAGCTTCAAGTTTCATCAAAACCAAATACACAAGCGGCATAAGGGGTACGCCGGCGATTCGTCCGCTTTCCGCCTTGAGCATGGCATCGGCTGCCCATGGTTGGCTCATCTCTAAAACATCGACGTTGCCGCCGGCGGGTGCAGCCCAGGCCGATCCTGGAATGTTCAACTCCTGCACGTGGCGAAATCCCTTGCCCTGAAGCGCGCGATGCACCTGCGGACGGTCACGCGCCAGGATGGCGATGTCGAGGTCGGCTGTCTGGCGGGGAGACATGTACGCATTGGCGGCCACCGCTCCCACCACACACCACGGCGCGCCGACGAAGTCAAAATTGGGGACGTTCATCACCGCACCTACTCCCGTCTCCTTCAGCCACGCCACGCTTGAACCAGTGCCGGGGCGGTGTCTCCGGGCTGCCATGACGATGAGCGCATGGCGCAGCTGCCGTCGCTGTTCAAACGTCTGCACCGCATTTCCTCCGATGTCTTCTTCGCCGCAGCGAGGCGATATCTTGCCCGTTGTGACTGGTAGCGGTGCGGAGCCAACGCGACCGACCCGTCCGCGCTGCCCCGGTCAGATGGAGACCCCAGGGCGAGCAGCTGCCACTCGGTGCGTTGATCCGGAATCATGGAAGGTGCGTGCGCCGGCTGCGTGTGCAACGATTCGTTGGCGTCTCCGCTTGGATCCCCTTCGCCGGCAGCGCGCTGATCCCGTCCACGATTCCCTGTCCGCGCCGGCCGTGAAGAAAAGGGGCCAGCCGCCACGGTGACGTGGTTGCTGCCCCTTTTGCGTCAGCGGGCGGCGCGCAAGGCGCCGCCCGCACCCACACGGCTTACTCGGGGATCTCGATGAGCGGGATGGCGGAGGCCCGCAGCCTTTCGCCCAGGGAGGGCACCTGCTCGTCCATCAGGGCGGCCAGGCGCTTCAGGTGGCCGTCCGCCCGCTCGGCCATCTCCGCGAACACGGCGCGCACCTGCTCCGTCGGCGCGGCGTCGGCGTACGCCACGGTCGACTGCAGCGAGGCCAGCTTGCTGTTCACCTTCGGCGGGTAGTTGAACGAGTCGGCGCGGCCCTTGGCCCGCGACTCGCAGAGCTCGCCCTCGATCTCGGCCACGCCGCGCTCCAGGGACGCTGCGGCCTCGCCCAGGGCGCCGGGGGCGCGTTTGGACCACTCGGTCAGCTGCCGGCGCACGGCGCGGGCCCGCAGGACGCCCTTATGCACCTCGGTCAGCTTGTCGCGGATCGCCATCAGCAGCTCGAACTGGGCGCGCAGGTCCTCGTCGGAGGCCTCGATGCGCGGGTCGCGCCGGATCTCGAAGGTGCGGCTCTGGGTCTGGCCGCCGGCCGTGAGATCGACCCGGTAGGTGCCGGGCGGGGCCACCGGCCCGATCGTGCTGCCGCCCCAGTAGGCGGAGAGGACGCCGTCCGGGAGCTTGGTGGCGTCGGGGTAGCGCATGTTCCAGAGGTAGCGGTTGAGGCCCTTTGTGCCCTTCAGCTCCTGCTGCTTGATCAGCGCGCCCTGGCTGTCGTGGAAGGCGAGGGTGGCCGGCATGGGGCCCGGCAGCTCGAACTGGATCAGGGCGCCGATGGGCGGGTTCTCGCCGGCGTCCAGGAAGTGAACGCGCCCGTCGACGACCTTGCCGGTGGCGCCGCCGGCGCTCACGCGCGGGTAGGTCTTGATGCCCGGCGTGGTCGGGGCCGGGAAGCGGCCGGGCGGCAGGAAGCGGATGCTGGCGCGCGGCTGGAAGAGGCAGGCCGTGCCCTGCGGGCCCTGCCGCAGGGGCGTGACGTCGTCCAGGACCCAGAACGAGCGGCCGTGGGTGGCCAGGATCAGGTCGTCGTCCCTGATCGTGAGGTCGTGGATCGGCACGACGGGCAGGTTGCCGCCCAGCCGCTCCCAGCGGGCCCCGTCGTCCCAGGAGACGTACACGCCCGTCTCCGTGCCGGCGTAGAGCATGCCGCGCCGCTTGGGATCCTCGCGGATGACCCGCGTGAAGTCCGCGATGCCGGCGTCGATCCGCTGCCAGCTCCTGCCGTAGTCGGCGGTCCTGAAGAGGTAGGGCGCGGTGTCGTCCAGCTTGTAGCGGGTGGCCGCCACGTAGGCCACGGCGGGGTCGTGGGGCGAGGCCTCGATGATGCTGATCATGGCCCACTCGGGCAGGTCCTGCGGGGTCACGTTCGTCCAGGTGCCGCCGTTGTCCCGGCTCACGTGGACGAGGCCGTCGTCGGAGCCGGCCCAGAACAGCCCGCGCTGCAGCGCCGACTCGGCGAAGGCGAAGACCGTCGGGTACATCTCGGTGCTGACGTTGTCCTTGGTGATGGGGCCGCCCGAAGACTGCATCGTGCGCGGATCGGCCCGCGTCAGGTCCGGGCTGATCTGCTCGAAGCTGTGGCCCTCGTTCGTGGAGCGGAAGACGGCTTCGCCGCAGGCGTAGAGCACGTTCGGATCGTGCGGGGACAGGTGGATGGGGAACGTCCATTGGAACCGGTGGCGCAGCTCCACGGCGCCGAAGCCGATGGGGTCGTCCGGCCAGACGGTGATGTCGCGCGCCTGGCCCGTGCGGTGGTTGTAGCGGGTCATGCGCGAGGCGTAGCTGCCGGCGAAGACGATGTCGGGGTCGTCGGGGCGCACGGCGATGTAGCCGCTCTCGCCGCCGCCCACCGGGTAGCACTCGCCGACGCCGATCGCGCCGTGATCGGACCGGCTCGGCACGCTCAGGGTCGTGTTGTCCTGCTGGGCGCCGTAGATGCGGTACGGGAAGCGCGTGTCGGTGGTGACGTGGTAGAACTGCGCCGTCGGCTGGTTGTAGATGGTGGACCAGGTGGCGCCGCCGTTCAGCGACACGCAGGCGCCGCCGTCGTTGCCCTCCACCATCCGCTCGGGGTCGGCCGGGTCGATCCAGAGGTCGTGGTTATCGCCGTGCGGGGTGGGGATCTCGGCGAACGAGCGGCCCGCGTCGTGGCTGACGTGCATGCGCAGGTTCAGGACGTAGACCGTCTCGGGGTCGGTCGGGTGGGCGTAGGTGTGCATGTAGTACCAGGGGCGCTGGCGCAGGTCGGCGTGGTCGTTGATCTTGGCCCAGGCGGCGCCGGCGTCCTCGGAGCGGAAGAGGCCGCCGTCGGTGGCCTCCACCATCGCCCAGACCCGGTCGCCGTGGCTGGCGACGCCGATGCGGCCCTTGAGCCCCGTGGGCAGCCCGTTCGTCAGCTCGGCCCAGGTGTCGCCGCCGTCGGCGGACTTCCAGAGGCCGCTGCCCTGCCCGCCGCTGTCCATGAAGTGCGGGCCCCGGCGGACCTGGTACATCGCCGCGTACAGCACCCGCGGATTGAAGGGGTCCATGCAGAGGTCGATGCAGCCCGTGTCCGCGTCGTGGAAGAGGACGAGGTCCCAGGTGCGGCCGCCGTCGCGGCTGCGGTAGACGCCCCGCTCCCGGTTGGGGCCGAAGGCGTGGCCGAGCGCGGCCACGTACACGAGGTCGGGGTTATTGGGATGGATGCGCACGCGGCCGATGTGGCGGGTGGCGGCGAGGCCGAGGCTCCGCCACGTCTTGCCGGCGTCGTCGGAGCGGTAGACGCCGTCGCCGTGCGACACGTTGCCGCGCAGGCAGGCCTCGCCCGTGCCCGCGTAAATCACGTTCCGGTCGGCCTGGGACACCGCGATGGCGCCGACGGGCGCGGTGCGGAAGTAGCCGTCGCTGATGTTCTCCCAGGTCGTGCCGGCGTCGGTGGTCTTCCAGACCCCGCCCGAGCAGGCCCCGAAGTAGAAGGTCGCGCGATGGCGCGGGTCGCCGGCCACCGCCACGACGCGGCCGCCGCGGTGCGGGCCCGCCTCCCGCCAGCGGAGCGTGTCCAGCATCGAGGATCACCCCTTGCCGCCCCCGCTTCGGGCTGCGAAAGGTCCTTCCCTGCCGCATGGCGGCCGGAGCGCCTGGGGAGCCTTGGCGCGGGAGGTGTCGAACACGGGCCTCATGCCGTGGAACGGCGGCCGCGCCAGCCTGCTGGACCGCCTGTTCGACGAGCCCTGGCGCATGCTGGGCACGGTGGTCGAGCGTGACGCGCCGGCCGTGGAGGTCTTCGAGCGCGGCGACGAGGTGGTCGTGCGCGCCGAGCTGGCCGGGATCGACCCGCAGGACATCGATGTGCACCTGGACGAGGACGTGGTCACGCTGCGCGGCGAGCGCCGCCAGGACGCGCAGCGGCCGCAGGGCGGCTACTACCAGAGCGAGCGGCGCTACGGCGCGTTCGTGCGCACCCTCAGCCTGCCGGCGCCCGTGGACCCCGAGCGGGCCCGCGCCCGCATCCGCCACGGCCTGCTGGAGATCAGCGCCCCGCGGCGCCGGGACGATCCGCGTCACGGGCGCAAGCTCCAGGTGGAGCTGCAGTAGCCCCGCGGCCGCGGGAGGCGGGGTCCGCTGAGGCGGCGGCCTCGGCGGCCTCGGCGACCAGCACGTCCACCAGCTGGCGGGCGCTCCTCCCGGAGCGCCCGCTGCCCCACATCGCCCACTGCAGGGCCCGCTCGCGCAGGCGCGTGCCGTCGAGCGGCAGCCCGCGCGCGCGGCAGAGCCCCTGCACGATGGCCAGGTAGCCCTGCTCGTCCGGCGTGGCGAAGCGCAGGGTGAGGCCGAAGCGGTCGGCCAGGGAGACCTTCTCCTCGATGGTGTCCTCGCCGTGCAGGTCCTCGCGCTCGGAAAAGCCCTCGTGCACCAGGTGGCGGCGGTTGGACGTGGCGTAGACCAGGAGGTTTTCCGGCCGCGCCTCCACCCCGCCCTCCAGGGCCGCCTTGAGGGCCTTGTACTCGGTCTCGGCCGACTCGAACGACAGGTCGTCGAGGAAGGCGATGAAGCGCTGGCGGCGCCCGCGCACGGCGGCCGCCAGGGCCGGAAAGTCGCGGAACACCTGCCGGCCGGCCTCGATCAGGCGCAGGCCGCGGTCCTGGTAGACGGTCAGCAGGGCCTTGACGCTGCTGGACTTGCCGGTGCCGCGCCCCCCGTAGAGCAGGACGTCGTGGGCCGGCAGGCCGCCCAGGAACCGCTCGGTGTTGGCGGCCAGCGCGGCGCGCGCCTCCTGCTGGCCGATGAGCTCGCCCGGTGCGACGAGGTCGGGCTGGGGCACCGGCAGCAGCCGCCCGCGCTGGAAGCGGAACGCGGGGTGGCGGGCGAAGGCGCCGCAGCCGTGGCGGCGGTGGTGCTCGGCCAGGTCCCCAAGGCAGGCGCCCCAGTCGGGTGCGGCGGCCAGGGTCCGGGCGGCCGCGGCCGGCTCCCCCGTCCCCCAGGCGGGGCCGACGCCGGGCGGGGCCGCGGCGGCGATCGCCTGCAGGGCCCGCAGGTCCTCGCGCGCCGCATCGGCCAGCCAGCCGGCGCAGGCCGCGCCACCGCGCGCCTCCGCGTCGCGGGTCCAGGGGTTGTCGGCGTACACGATCCGGTCGATGACGGCATCGCGCCAGGCATCCCCGCCCAGGGGCGGAACCTGGGCGGCCAGGGCGGCCAGGGCTGCGAAGCGCTCCTCGGCGGGGGCGGGGGTGAAGAGGTCGTCCCGGTAAATGCGCATGACCGACAGGCTTCGCGCCCTGGGCCGCAGCGTCCTACCCGGAGGCGGCGGCGAGTGCCGTCGGCCGCCAGGGCCGAACGGCCCACGCGATCCGCCATTGCACCCCTGCGTCGCCTGCACCACAATAGCGGCGAGGGGAATATTTCGCCCCCCTCTCTTTTGGACCGTCCAAGGGGATGGGTGCGCATGCGCCGCCTCGACTACAAGTGGATCGCGCTCTCCAACACCACGCTCGGGGCGTTCATGGCGGCCGTCGACGGCAGCATCGTCCTGATCTCGCTGCCGGCCATCTTCCGGGGCATCGGCATCAACCCGCTGGCACCCGACGAGGCCGGCTACCTGCTCTGGCTGCTGCTCGGCTTCGGGGTCGTCACGGCCATCTTCCTCGTCACCTTCGGCCGCATCTCCGACATGTTCGGGCGCGTGCGCCTGTATAACGCGGGGTTCGCCATCTTCACCCTCGGGTCGATCATGCTCTCGCTCGTGCGCGGCCATGGCAACGGCGCGGCCATGGAGCTGATCCTCTTCCGGCTGGTGCAGGCGGTGGGGGCGGGCTTTCTCACCTCCAACAGCGCCGCGATCCTGACCGACGCCTTCCCGTCCAACGAGCGCGGCATGGCGCTCGGCATCAACCAGATCGCCTTCGTGGGCGGCCAGCTGATCGGGCTCGTGGCCGGCGGGCTGCTGGCGGCCGTCGACTGGCACCTGATCTTCCTGGTGAGCGTGCCGGTCGGGCTCACGGGCACGGTCTGGGCCTACCTGCGCCTCAAGGAGATGGGCACCATCCAGCGCCACCAGCGGCTGGACGTGGCGGGCAACGCCACCTTCGCGGCCGGGCTGTTCCTGCTGCTGATGGGGATCACGTTCGCGCTGGAGCCGTACGGCAGCTCGCCGATGGGCTGGGGCAGCCCCACGGTGCTGGCCATGCTGGGGGTGGGGGCGGCGCTGCTGGCGATCTTCGTCTGGATCGAGACGAAGGTGCCGGAGCCGATGTTCAAGCTGCAGCTCTTCCAGCGGCGCCCGTTCTGGGCCGGGGTGTCGAGCGCGTTCCTGGCCTCGCTCGCCCGCGGCGGGCTGCAGTTCATGCTGGTCATCTGGCTGCAGGGGATCTGGCTGCCCCTGCACGGCTACAGCTTCGCGGTGACGCCGCTCTGGGCCGGGATCTTCATGATGCCGATGCCGATCGGCTTCACGCTGATGGGGCCGCTCTCCGGCTTTCTCTCCGACCGCTTCGGGGCGCGCACCTTCTCCACGGCCGGCATGGTGATCACGGCCCTGGCCTTCGTTGGGCTGAGCCGGCTTCCCGCCAACTTCGCCTACGTGCCCTTCGCGGCGCTGCTGCTGCTGATGGGGATCGGCATGGGCATGTTCATCGCGCCGAACACGGCCTCGATCATGAACTCCGTGCCGCGCGAGCACCGCGGGGCCGCCTCCGGCATGCGGGCCACGCTGCAGAACGCCGCCACGATCCTCAGCCAGGGGATCTTCTTCACCATCGTCATCGTGGGGCTGGCCGGCCACCTGCCCGCGGCCATGGCGTCGGGCCTCACGGCGGCCGGGCTGCCGCGGGCGGCCGCCAGCCAGGTCGCCACCCTGGCGCCGACCGCCGCCCTGTTCGCGGCCTTCCTCGGGTATAACCCCATGGCCACCCTGCTGCCCAAGGGCGTGCTGGCACACCTATCGGCGGCCACCCGGGCCACGCTGCTGGGCGGCCGCTTCTTCCCGGCCCTGATCTCGCCGCCGTTCATGACCGGGCTGCGGGATGCCTTCGCCATCTCCGTGGGCCTGGCGCTGCTGGCTGCCCTGCTCTCGGCGCTGCGCGGGCAGCGCTTCGTCTACGAGGCTCCGGGCGAGGGCGAGGCGGCCGTGCACCCGGCGACAGGGGGCGAGTAGGCGGGCGCGCGGGCGGCGGAGGCGCGAAGGAACGCGGCAGCGCGGCCGCGGCCTCGGGCCGGCTCGGTGCGCGACACCGGGCGCGGACACCGGCCGGCCAATTCATTTGACCCGCTGGCCCGCGCCGTCCGGACCCCTCCCGCGACCGGATCGCATCGGTCGAAGGACGCTCAGGGCGGCGGCGAGGCGGGGTGGACAGGTGCCCCGCGTCAGCACGGACCCATGGGCAGGACACGGTGGAAGATCGACCGGGTTTGACCCAGCGGGCAGTGGAGGCCCGCCCTGAACCCTCCGGCGCCGTCTCGCGACCGGAGGAGCGCGGGAGACGCCGGAGGGCGGCTGGTGCAGGCCGCGCACACATCTGGACCCGCCGCCGCGGGCATTCACACGAGCCGCAACGCCGCCGCGACGCCTTGCAGGATCGTCGCGAACGTCTCCGGCGGCAAGCTCCCGAGGTAGCGAAGAACCCGGCGTGCATCGCAGCTACGCACCTGGTCGCATAGGGCCGCTGAGCCCGAACGGATGCCGGCGCCGCCGGGCAAACGCGGATAGAGGCCCGGATTGGCAGCCGCCCAGATCCCGACTTGGCTCGTGACGGGTACGATCAAGAGCGCAGGATACCGAACGGGCG
>JAJYVM010000062.1 GCA_021792015.1 Bacillota bacterium
GGCGGCGAGCCGGCCGCGTGCTCGCCGGTGTCACCCTGGCCGCCGCTGGCCTGCTGGCCCTCGGCCTGTGGACGCTGGTCGCCGACTTCGGCCCCCCGCGCGCCGCCCAGCTCACCCTGCCGTTTCAGCTGTTCGCCGAGGACCTCCCGTACAGCCCCTACCTCGAGCACCTGGACACGCTTGTCATGCCCATCCAGATGCTCTCCGGTCTGGGCAAGATGGGGATCTTCCTGTGGCTGTGGAGCCGCCTGGCCGGCGGCGTGAGCCAGCGGCGCTGGGCGCACGCGGCACTGCTCTGCGGGGCAGTCGCCGCAGGCATCCTCGGCCTCGTGCTCTTCCCGAACGCCCTGGCCGTCGACCGCTCTTTGTACGGGCTGGCCGACTTCGCGCTGCCCGTCCTGACAGGCGCCATGTTGCTGCCCTACCTGGCCGGCCGGGCCTGGCGCAGGACGGCCCCGTGAAGGTCGGCCGCGCTCGGATCGCCAGCGCGGCGGCCGTACTGGCCGCATCCCTTCTGACGACCGGATGTTGGGGTCTTCAGCCCGTCGAGAAGACCGGCCTGGTCGCCGTGATGGGCATCGACCTCGCGACGGGCGGGTATGAGGTCAGCCTGCTCGTCGGACGCCCGTCCGGCACGCCGACCTCGGGAGGACTCGGCGGCTCGTCCCACGGCAAGCCGGCAACCCTGGATGAGGCGGCCGCGCCGACGGTGGGGCAGGCGATCAATCATCTGCGCGCCGCGACCCCGTTGGCCCTCAACTTCACGCACCTGGAAGTATTGGTGGTCTCCGCGGCCCTTGCCCGCTCCGGTCTGGCGGCGCCCCTCGCCCTCCTGGCGACAAGCCGGCACGAGGTCGAGACGCCCTGGCTCCTGGTGGCGCGTGGCACCAGCGCGGTCAGCATCCTGCAGGCGCTTGTAGGTGAGCTGCCGCGTCCCGGCGGCGTGGCGGTGGACACGATCACACAGGCCCGGCAGGGTAGCCCCTACCAGGCCGGGCACCTGTTCACCCTGTTCGACGAGATGAATCTCGAGGGCGACGAGTTCGCCACGGCGGGCGCCAGGCTGCGGCCGACCGCGAACGGGCCCCGCCTGGCGATGGACGGCGTCGGCCTGTTTCGCGCCGACCGCCTGGTCGGATGGCTGGACGGCGGGGCGGCCTTGGGCTGGCTCCTGGCGACCGGGCGCGCCAGCCGCCCCGTCCTGACCGTGCCGTCGCCCGACGGCCCGGTGGGCCTACAGATCAAGGGGGATCGCCGCACGATCCGCGTCAGACGGGGGCCCGCGGGTCCGGTGGCGACGATCGGCATCCGTGTCCTGGCCGACGTGGTCACCCTGCCGCCGGGGCCCGCCGATTTCTGGCGCGATCCCGGCCAGCAGGCGGCGCTGCGCTCGGCGGCGGCGGCCACCATCGCCGACGATGTCTCCGCCGCGCTGGCCGCCGCCCGGAGCGCCGGCGCCGACGTCTTCAGCCTGGGAGAGTTCGTGCGGGTGAGCGACCCGGCCCTCTGGGAGGCGGACCGGGCCACCTGGAACACGTCGGGGTTCCCCCACCTGCCGGTGCGGGTCTCCGTTCAGGTCGCGCTGTCTTCGCTCGGCGAGACCGTTTGCCCCTCGCTCGGCTCCTGCTGAGGGCTGCCGGCAACGCGGGAGCGCAGGGCGCGGCCGCCTACCGGCCGCGCCTCCATGCACGTTGCGGGGCGAGGTCGCCAGGCGCGGACGGCCGGCCGCCTTGCCGCTTCCCCGCACACGGCGGGCACGCCGCGTGCGCGGGTCCACAGCCCCCATGCCTGGAGCAGTTCCCGCGGGTTGGGAGGACATGGCTACTCGCTAGGTTATTAGACAGCACTGGATACAGGTGTTTGGATCGACTGAAGGCGAACACCTGTATGGAGGTGGCGCCGATGGGCGCAAGCCACGCCCGATGACCCTCGTCCAGTTCCTGCAGCGCTTCCATGACGAGGACCTGTGCCGCGACTGCCTCTTCCAGCAGCGTTGGCCTGAGGGCTTCATCTGTCCCAAGTGCAGGAGCGGCCGGGTTTCGACCATCCACACCCGCCACCCGTGGGAGTGCCTGGACTGTCACCACCAGGCCTCCGTCACCGCCGGTACCGTCGGGCGTGGCTGCCGGACGATTCTGGGATCCAACAGGACAAACGCTTCGAACCCGCGCATGCGGGCCGCCTCCCGGCGGGCCTCACGCGACTGCCATCAGGCGACCACAGGGGCACCGATCGTCCCGACGGCGGTGAGCCAGCCCGGCCGGCCGATATGCCCACCTCCGCAACATCAAGGGCGCGGCGAGGCCGACAGGACGGGCGCCCGCCCCGGCGCGACATCGGCCCGATGCTCAGGCCGGGGCTCGGACGCGCCCGGATGGGCGCGGCCCGCGCTGACGGGCTTCAGCGTGTCGATCCATTTGGTCAGGTGCTCGACCAGCCACGGGGACTCGTCGGCGACGAGGCTGTGAAATCCCGTGGCGCCCACGACGGAGGCGACTGCGGCGTTACCCGCGAACACGGCCCGGCTCGCCCCATTGTCCACGATCGGATCGTCCGCGCTCAAACACAGCAGCGTCCGCGTGCGCCAGTCCGGGTCCGGGGCCGGCACGCGCCGCTGCGCCGCCAGCAGGTGCAGCAGGAAGCCGAGCGTGTACCGCCGGTTGCATAGCGGATCCCGATCGATCATGCGGCGGACGGCCGCGTTGTCGGCCACCTTCCCAACCGGGAGCGCCAGCAACGGGCGCACCCAGCCTGCCGCTGGCCAGGCCAGCCGGCTCAGGAGCGACCATGCCAGCCGCGACGGGTGGAAGTGCAGCCCGAAGGCCGGCGACATGAACACTGCGGCGTCGGGAGCGATATCCCCGGAGCGGATGGCGCAGTATGTCACGAACGCGCCGTAGCTCTCTCCGCCGGCAAGGCTCAGCGCCGCGGGACCCGCCGCGCACATGGCCCGCCAGGCGGCGGCGACATCCTGCATCGGGTCGCGCCATGCCCGTGTGTGGCCGCGCGTACCGGCCGACCGGCCGTGCCCGCGCAGATCCGGGAGCCAGGTCTCGATGCCGAAGCGGGCCAGCTGTGCCGCGAGCGGCAGGTAGTACTCGGAGTGGACCAGCGAGGCATGCAGGAAGAGGAACCGCACGCGCGGCTCCGCCGGCCGGACGATGCGCAGGAAGAGGTCAGGGGCATCCGGCCTGTCCAGGAATCGAACGGTCAGCCCGGGCGTGTCTTCCCCAGCCCGCGCATCCATCAAGCGCGACAGTTGCCCCAACCCCCAACCGCTACCAAAGAGTCGACAGGGCCAAGGCGCCGCGAGCCGCGGCCGAGCGCGGGCGGCCCTCCGTCACCAATCCTCGGCTGGCCGCTCCTCACCCCACAACGTGCACTGGGAGCGGTTTCAGGCCGCGGATGGCCGTATTGGCGCTCCACTCCGGTTTGGCGGTGTCCAGCGCAGGGCGCGGGAAGCGGTTGAGCAGGGCCGAGAAGCTGATCGTGGCCTCCAGCCGTGCGAGGGGGGGCGCCGAGGCAGAAGTGGATGCCTCCGTAGGCCACGTGGTGGTTGTCGCCCCGACCGAGGTTGAGCCGCTCCGGGTCGACAAAAACCGCCGGATCGCGGTTGGCGGCGCCCAGCATCGGCGCGACGCGCTGGCCGCGCCCCGGGGTCCGAATGCCGAGGCGGATGAACGGTTGGCGCGCCCGGTGGGGTTCGAACCCACGACAGTCGGCCATTGGCGAGCCTCGATCCTACAGTAGCCGGTTCTCGCGCATACGATCATGCCCCACAGGACCGGACAGGCTGGTCGTGGGCACGAGCCCTTCCGAATCGCCCACTGACCAACGGGCGCCAACAGAACGTACCAGACTTAGTCAAAGAGCACAACGGGCGCGGATGGCTGTCGTGATGGCCGGCGAGCATTTCCGCTCCCGTCTAGTGGTGGCCAGGGCACTGACCGCGAAGACCGAGGCTGCCTGCCATCTGCTGACTCTGAAAGACCGCAATGGACTCTGAAAGACGACCACGGCCTCCGCGGGCATCGATCACTTGCCTGTCGCCTGTCTCACAGGTCGCGATCACCGTCGCGTCGATTGCGTCGCCGGCCCCGCCTTGACCGAGCGGGATCCCCCTCGGCGCCCAAGCCCGCCACCGGCCGGCCCCATCATCAACGGCCCTTGCATCGCCCGCCCTCAGCACCTGCCCGAGGGCGGCCCTGCGCCCACTTTGGATCCCGCCACACCTCCGCCACGACCGCCCCGCCCGTTCCGCCAGCCGCGCTCGTGGTCGGCCTCGCCCCCGAACAGCTGAGGCCCTTCTGGGCGGAGGTTCCCGATCAAGCCGTTCGCTTCCTCAGACAGGGGTCCGATAAGCGGAAGGTTTTGCCCGCTGCGAGGGCGAACGACCGCCGGCGGGGGGATGCCAGGCTTGGCGCTTCGCATGGCCATCGGCGGGCTCTCGCACGAGAGCAACACGTTCTGCAACCCGACGCCTCTATCGTCCTTCCGGCAACGGCGGGGCGAGGAGATGGTCGCCGCACACCGCGGCGTGCGCACGTACATCGGTGGGATGCTGGCCGGTGCCGAGGCGGCCGGTGCCGAGGCGATTCCCACATATGAGGCCGAGGCCGAACCCGGCGGCCGGATCACGGCCGATGCCCTTTCTGCGATGATCCGCCAATTGGTGGACGGGATCGTGGCTGCGCGACCGGATGCCGTGTGTCTGGCGCTCCACGGGGCCGGCGTCGGCGACGGATGCGACGATGTGGAGACGGAGGTCCTGCGCGCGGTGCGCGGTGCCGTGGGCCCGTCGGTGCCGATCGCCGCGAGCCTCGACCTGCACGGCAACCTGTTCCCGGAGATGCTCGACTACGCGACGGCGCTCTTCGGGGTCAAGCTCTACCCCCACGCGGACTCTTACGAGCGTGGGGAGGAGGCGGCTCGCTGCCTCGTGGACTGCGCTGCCGGGACCGTGCGGCCGGTCATGGCCCTGGAGCGCCTGCCGCTGCTTCTCTTCAGCTGCACGAGCGACCTCGAACCGGTGAAGTCGGTCAATGCGTACTGCGCGGAGTGGGAGCGGCGGCCTGGAATCCGCGCCGTGCGGTTCTTCCACGGATTCTGCCACACCGACATCCCCGACATGGGCGCCTCGGTGTTGGTCGTGGCCGACGGCGACAGGGCGTTGGCTCGGGAGGCGGCGCTGGACGTGGCTCGCCACGTCTGGACGCGACGTGCCGAGTTCACGCAGACAAACCCGGCACCTGATGCGGCCATTGCCGAGGCCGTGGCGTGGGCGGCGGCGCATGGCGGGCCCGTGGTGGTCAATGACACGGCCGACAATCCCGGTGGCGGCGGGCCAGGGGACGGAACGCACGTCCTGCGGGCGCTGATCCGCGGCCGACCGGCACGCGCGGCCTTCGCCTACATCCACGATGGCGCGGCCGTGACGCAGGCAGCCGCCGCGGGTGCCCGAGCCACCGTCGACATGCGCCTCGGCGGGCGGACCTACCCGCTGAACGGCGAGCCCGTCGTTGGGCCGGCGTACGTCAAATGCGTCACGGATGGCCGCTTCGTGCTCACCACCCCAATGGGCCGCGGCCGGCGCGTCGACCTGGGGCCCATGGCTCGGCTCCAAATCGAGTCCGTCGACGTGCTCGTGGGTTCGGCTCGCACGCAGGTCCTGGACGACGAGATCTTCCTCCTGCACGGCATCGACGTCCGCCGTTGCGACGTGGTCGTCGTCAAGTCGGCCAACCACTTTCGGGCCGGCTTCCGGGACCTTGCGACCCGCATCATCACCGCGGACGGGCCCGGCATCACAAGCGGCAACCTGGCGGCGCTGCCGTACAAGCGGCTTCGGCGCCCCGTGTATCCGCTCGACCCCGATGCGGCGTATGCAGGCGCAGGCGCCGGCTAGTGTGCGCGCAGACCGCGCAACGCTGCGCGAGGGTGCGGCGGCGTTCGTGAGCCGTCGCCAAGTGCGGAGGGCCTGAGTGGAGCACGTGGCCAACGCCGTTGCGGCGGCGGACAGCCGGGCGGCGAGCGCTGCGATCCCTCGCTGGCTGGGGTTCTGGCCGACAGGAGGGTCGGCTGCCACCGCCTCCTGCACGAGGCGGACACGTTCGCGCTCGACCCACGCATGGTGGGGCGTTCGCACGGCGCACCTGGCGCATCTGGCGCACCTGGTTCTCTTTTCCCGCTGGCCGGCCAGCGCAGGCGCTGCGCTGGGTCTTGGCCTGCTGGCTCCTTCCGGGTTGGGGCTGGCCACAGGCGGGAGACGCCATGGCGGGTGGCCGCGTCACGGTGGCCCTGCGCCCATGACCCCATGAACGGGCGCCCCCGCCCTCGCCCCGACCGCAGGGTTGCGCGCGACGCCGCGCTTTGGACCGTGCACGGGTCACCGGAGGAGGCTGGACGATGGACTTCGACGTGGTCATCCGAGGCGGCCAGGTGGTGGACGGGACGGGCCGGCGAGGACCCTTCCCAGCCGACGTGGGCATCAGGGGTGACCGGATCGCCGCGATCGGGTCCCTGGAGGGCGCGGCGGCGCGAGAGGCGGTGGATGCGACCGGGCGGGTGGTGGCGCCTGGCTTCATCGACGTGCACATCCACTCGGAAATCGCGCTCCTTGGCGGCCCGTACCGGTACGCGGCCCTGGAGCAGGGTGTGACGACCCACCTCATGGCGGCGGACGGGTTCGGGTGGGCGCCGCTGCCGGCCGCCGCGGCGCGCCAGATGTGGGAGAACCTGCTCTTCGCGTATGGCGATGCCGAGCTCGACCTGGACTGGCCCACCGCCGAGTCCTACCTCGCATGCTTCAAGGGACGGGTGCCGGCGAACCTCGTCCCCCAGGTTCCGCACTGCGCCGTCCGCTTCGGGGCCATGGGTTGGGCCCCCCGGCCCGCCACCGACGCCGAGTTGGAGGTCATGCGCGCCACGACGCGCCAATGGTTGGAGGCGGGCGCGGTTTGCCTCAACCTGGGCCTTGACTACCAGCCCAGCGCCTTTGCCGACCTGCGCGAGCTGGTCGAGCTCAGCCGCCTCGCCCGTGAGTACGACGCCATCTATGCTGCGCACATCCGGGGGAACCTGCTGGGCACGGAGGCGGCATGGCGGGAGACCATGGAGATCGGCCGCCAGGCCGACATCCCGGTGCACATCTCCCACTCGTTCGTCACCGACCAGACCGAGCCGCTCCTGGAGGAGGCGGCCCGCATCTGCGACCTGACGTTCGAGTCCTACATGTACCCGGCGGGCGCCACTCACCTCGCGATGGTGCTCCCAATCTGGGCCCAGGCGGGCGGCCCGCAGGGCATCCGGACGCGCCTCCAGGATCCGGCCATGCGGGAGCGCCTGGCCGCTGAGCTTGATGAACGGCTCAGCGCGGTGGTGCGGGCGGGGGGCAGCCACGTCTTTGCCGTTACGCAGACCGGGCGCTACGTGGGTCAGACCGTCGCCGACGCCGCCCGCGAGGCGGGGTTGCCGCTCGGCGAGTTCGCCGTGCGCGTGCTTCAGGAGGAGCATCCCTTCGCGCTCATGATCTTTCACCACGGTGCCATGGAAGAGCGGGAGACGGCGCGGAGAACCGTGCGGCATCCCAAGATGATGGTCGCCAGCGACGGCGTCTACCATGGCGCCTTCTCGCACCCGCGCGGCAGCGGCTGCTTTGCGCGCGTGCTGCGCCTCTGCGTCAGGGAGCTCGGCGCCGTGTCACTCGAGCAGGCCGTCCACAGGATGAGCGGCTACCCGGCCGAACGGTTTCGGATCCACGATCGCGGCTTGGTCCGCGAAGGCCTTGGCGCCGACCTCGTCATCTTCGATCCGGCCACCGTCGCGGATCGTTCGACCTGGGAGCGGTCGCGGCTGTCGCCGGTCGGAATCGACCGCGTTTACGTCAATGGCGAGCCGGTGGTTGTGGCCGGCCAGAGCACGGGCCGTCTTCCCGGGCGGGTGCTGCGCCGGACGGCCCGGGCCTGAGTGCGGTCCTGCGCGCCGCCGCGATCGCGGCGGCGTCCAAAGCCCGTGCGCAGCGGCCGGGTTTGCCGAGGGTGGGGGGTGCGGGCCATCGCGGCCCGCCGACCGCGGCAGGCCGCGGGAGGAGGCTGCAAGGGTGTCGGGAAGGACGAGGGCCCAGCGACCGCCTGTGGCCGGCACGCACGGTACCGCCACCGGCCGCAACCCGGTCGCCGGCGTGGCCGGCCGACCGGTGCCCGTTCACGGCGGCCATTCCTTCGACGCCGCGGCCGCCGTGGCGGGAGTCGACACGGTGGTGAACACGGCGAGAAGCGCCGCGGGCGCGTCGGCCCCGTTGTGCGCGGCGCGGTCGTCGCTCTCGACGCAGCTGGCGCGGCGCCAGGCACGCGCGCACACGCAGGCGCCGGGGGGAGGTGGCGCCATTTCCCGGGCCGAGCGGCTTGGCAGGTGAAGGCTGGATAGCTGTGGATGGCCTGATATTGGACGTCTCGTCCGGCAGGATCATGAACCGTCGAACGGAAACCACGTAGTCATGGGACCTGTGTCGATATGGGCCATTGGGAGGGCATGCGGAGAGGTGGACGAGGCAAAGATCCTGCAAGACGGGCTATCTCGGCGCGATCTCTTGCGGCGGGCCGGGGCGGTGGCGCTGGCCGGGGCCACGGCCAGCCTCCTGGCGGCCTGCGGTGGGGCTGCGTCGACGACCACTGGCGCGGCGAGCTCGGCCACCGCTGCGACGAGCGGAAAGGCCACCTCATCCGCGGCGGTGGGCGGCCCGGTCCGCGGCGGCACGCTCAAGGTGGCGGAAATCGGCGATCCACCGACCCTCGACCCGATGGCGACGACGGCGACCGTCACCCAGGACGACACCATCAACATGTACGAGTCCCTTTTCGCGCTCGACAGCCAGCAGCTGCCGCAGCCGCTCCTGGCGACCGGCGCCAGCTGGTCGAACGGCAACAAGACGCTGACCATCCCCCTGCGCACGGATGTCCAGTTCCACGACGGCAGCGGCATGACGGCGGACGACGTGGCAGCCTCGCTCAAGCGGTGGTTCACCATCGCCACCTATGGCCAGCAGGTCGGCAAGGCCGTCGTGGACGTGAAGGCCACGGGGAGCCACACGGTGGTCATCGACCTGAACGCCCCGAGCGGCGCGCTGCTCACGTATATGGCCGATCCGAACGCCATGGCCGCCATCATGCCGAAGAAGCTGATCGACAAGTTCGGGGACAAACCCATCACGGACCCGCCCATCGGGACAGGCCCGTTCATGTACAAGGACTGGAAGCCGAACGCCTACCTCAAGCTCGTGCGCTTTGCCAACTACAAGCCGGTCAGCGCCCCGGCCAGCGCCCAGGCGGGCAAGCGCGTCGCCTACCTCGATGAGATCGATATCCTGCCCGTTCCGCAGGCCACGACGCGACTCGCCGGCCTGCAATCGGGCGAGTACGACTTCGGCGCCCAGATGAACGGGGACCAGTATAGCCAGGTCACCGGCACGCCCGGCCTGGTGCCGGAGATCATCAAGCCGAGCGGCTGGTACATTCACGTCTTCAACAACAAGCAGGGAATCTTCTCCAACCTCAAGGCTCGCCAGGCCTACCTGAAGGCGCTCAGCAACAAGCCGATCATGGAGTCGGCCTTCGGGCCCCAGGCATTCTGGAGCGTGAGCTCGCCCACCATCGCCTACGGTGCCTTCACGGACAACACGGACGGCACGGGCATCTACAACACCCAGGACGTGGCGGGCGCCCAGAAGCTGCTCAAAGAGATCCATTACGACGGCACCCCGATCCGCCTGATGACCACGACCAACTACTCGTGGATGTACAAGGGCTCGGTGGTCGCCCAGAGCCAGCTGGAGAAGGCCGGCTTCAAGGTGAAGCTGAACGTGGTGGACTGGGCCACACTGGTGGCTCAGCGCAACAACCCGACCGTGTACGACGTGTTCACCACAGGTGTCGGCTCGGTCGTCTACCCCTCCCTGGGGCTGCCGTTCCTGTCGCCGACATGGCCGGGCTTCTGGGACGACCCCAAGGTGAACGCCCTGATGGCGACCTTCCTGAGCACGGTCGGCCTGTCCGGTCGCCAAGCCACATGGCGGGAGATCCAGAAGCGGTACTACGCCGACGTGCCGTCCATCCGGCTCGGCGACTACTACGGCTTCGATGTGGCCCGGGACGTGGTGAAGGGCTTCGTGCCCGACGGGGCCGGGATGTTCTTCTGGAACGTCTGGCTCTCCCAGCAGGCGTAGCGGGCGGAGCGCGAAGCGCGTTGGGACGTGCGGGAGGCCGGCGCGCGGCGACCATCGCGGCGCGCCGGTCCTCGCTGGAAGCGGGGGTGGCCGTGCGGGTGCCAGGGCACGGGCAGGATGGCTAATTTCCTCGTGCGACGGGTGCTGTCGATCATCCCCGTCATGTTGATCGTGTCCGCATTCGTCTTCCTGCTGATCCACATCACCCCGGGTGACCCCGCCTCGTACATGCTGGGCTCGTCGGCGACGCCGGCCCAGGTCCGGGCGCTGCGGATCGAGCTGGGGCTGAACCAGCCGATGTACAAGCAGTTCCTGGTGTGGTTCGGTGCGGCGATCCACGGCAACCTGGGCGAATCGATCTTCATGGGCATCCCCGTCACGCTGGCCATCTGGCAGCGGCTGCAGCCCACCTTCCTGCTGACGCTGCTGGCGGTGGTCTTCGAGATCCTGATCGGGGTGCCGGCCGGCATCGTGGCCGCAAGCCGCCGCAATACGTGGGTCGACCAGACCGTCATGGTCCTGTCGCTCCTCGGGCTGTCGATGCCCTCCTTCTGGCTCGGCCTCAACCTGATCCTGTTCTTTGGCGTCGACCTCCGCATCCTGCCGGTGGCGGGCTATATCACGCTCGCGCGGAGCCCGTGGGGCGCGTTTCGGTCGCTGCTGATGCCGGCCTTCTCGCTGGGGTTCATCAACGCCGCCCTGGTTGCGCGCATGACTCGCTCCAGCACGCTGGACGTGCTCTCGCAGGACTTTGTGCGCACAGCTCGCGCCAAGGGTTTGGCGGGTCCGCGCGTGCTATGGCGCCATGCATTCCGCAACGCGCTGTTGCCCGTCCTGACGGCGGTCGGCAATTCGTTCGCGCTGCTGCTGGGCGGCTTGGTCGTGACCGAGCAGGTATTCGCCATCCCCGGCGTTGGCCAGCTGGTGATCAATGCGGTCAATGAGCGCGACTACCCCGTGATCCAAGGGGCGCTGCTCTACATCGTCACGCTGTACGTGATCATCAACATCGTCGTCGATCTCGTGTACGCGGTCGCCGATCCGCGGATCCGGTTCTCATGAGCGGCCCCGGCCCCCAGCGAAGGGCCGGGCTTGGAGGCGAGCGTTTGAGCGCCACGCCGGAGATGCTCCCGACCCGGGAGGCCGAAGCGGTCCTCCAGCGCCCGGGCGTGCTGCGACTGCTGCTGCGCAACCGCCTGGCCGTGACTGGCGGTAGCCTGCTGCTGCTGCTGCTCGTCTGCGCGGCCTTTGCCCCCCTGATCGCCCACCAGAACCCGAACGGCATCCACCCGTCGGTGCGGCTGCAGCCGCCGAGCGCCCAGCACTGGTTCGGTACCGACGACTTCGGGCGCGACATGTTCAGCCGGGTCATCTACGGCTCACGGGTCTCTCTGGAAGTCGGCGCCCTGGTCGTCCTCTTCACCTCGGCGGCCGGTATCCTGTTCGGGCTTGTTGCCGGCTACTTTCGCGCCGCCGACAACGTCATCATGCGCGTCATGGACGCGCTGATGGCCATCCCGCCGGTGCTGCTGGCGATCGCGATCATGGCTTCGCTGGGTCCAAGTGTCGGCAATGTCGTCTTCTCCCTCACCGTCGGCTACACGCCGCAGCTGGCGCGCGTGCTGCGGTCCCAGGTCCTCGTGCTGCGGGAGGTCACCTTCACCGAGGCCGCCCGGTCGGGCGGCGTGGGGGAGCGCCGGATCGCCTGGCGTCACGTACTCCCCAACGCCATGTCACCCGTGATCGTGCAGTCGACCGTCACCTTCGCCTCGGCGGTGCTGTCCGAAGCCGCCCTCAGCTTCCTGGGGGTGGGGGAGCCACCCACGGTCCCCTCCTGGGGCAACGAGCTGAACGACGGCCGCCCGTACATGGTCACCGCGCCATGGCTGACGATCATCCCCGGACTGGCCATCATGATCTGCGTGCTGGCCGTCAACCTCTTGGGGGACGGCCTGCGGGATGTCCTCGACCCGCGGCTTCGCAACTCCTAGACCCGTCGTGGAGGGGATGGCATTGTTCGCGGACGAAATCACGGACGATCCCGCCGTCGGACGGCCCGCCACCGACTTGCCAACGCCGGCGCCCCTGGTCGACCTCGACGTGCTCGAAGCCAACATCGCGGCCATGGCGGCTTTTTTCCGGGGGCGGCCCGCCCACATTCGCCCGCACGCGAAGACGCACCGCGCGCCGGCCATTGCCCGGAGGCAGGTGGCAGCCGGCGCACCGGGCGTGACGTGTGCCAAGGTCAGCATGGCCGAGGCCATGGTCAATGGAGGCATCCAGGATGTCTACATCGCGAACCAGGTGATCTCGCGCTGGGCGGTCGGCCGGCTCTGCCGTTTGGCGCAGCGGGCCCGGGTCGCGGTGGCCGTGGACCAGCCTGCCAACGTCGCCGACCTTTCCGCGGCTGCGTCCGCGGCCGGGGTCGTCATCGACGTGCTGGTCGAATTGGATGCCGGCTTGGGCCGCTGTGGGATCGCGCCGGGACGGCCCGCACTCGATCTGGCCAAGATCGTGGCCCGCGCCCCGGGCCTCCGCTTTGCCGGCCTGCATGCATACGAAGGCCATGTCGTGCAAGATGCCGATGCGGGCAAACGCACGGCCGAGACGGAGAAGATGCTGGCCATCACGATGGACACACGCGATCAGATGGAGCGCGAGGGCCTGCCCGTCGAGACCGTGACCTGC
>JAJYVM010000063.1:0-4957 GCA_021792015.1 Bacillota bacterium
CACGTCACTGCGCATCTGGTGCGACGTCGCCGTCCGCGTGTGGCCGCGCCACGTATAGAAGGCACGGGCTTCGGCCCGGTCGACGTGCGAGTACAGACACGGGAGCCCTGCGGCTGCCCACCCCTCCACCCGCCGCATGAGCGAGGTGGCCACGCCCCGCCGGCGCGCGCTGGCGTCGACGACCAAGCCGTTGAGGACCGCATGCGCCGGCCGCTCGATGTCGCGGGCGGCACAGACGTGGACCCAGCCCACGACACGCCCGCCATCCCCGGCCGCGAAGACGCCATGCTCCGGACGGCAACTGAGGGCGACCAGCCGCGCCGCGGCCTCCGCCGTGCTCGCGGGATCGCCGAGCTGGTCGATCCGGCCGGCGATCGCGTCGGCACCCCCCGGATCCGCTGGACGGACCCGCGTCAGTCATCAGTCCCTCGCTTCGGATGGTCGGCTTATCGGCGTCGCGAGGTGGCCGGCCAAGACGGGCCCATCGGCCCTACCTCCCCCACATGCCGGTCCGTGACCATTCATGGGGGTGGGCGGATGGCCTTTCTCAACCGCACGGAGGCCGGCCGCAGGCTGGCCGGGAGTCTTCTGGCCTACCGCGACCGCGACGTCGTCGTGCTCGGTCTGCCGCGCGGCGGGGTTCCGGTGGCCTACCAGGTGGCGCGGATCCTCCATGCGCCGCTGGACGTGCTCGTGGTGCGCAAGCTTGGCGTCCCGTTTCAGCCGGAGCTGGCCATGGGCGCCGTGGGCGAGGACGGGGCGCGCGTGCTCGCGGCTGACATCATCCGCCTGGCACACGTCAGCGCGTCGGCGGTGGCCGCTGTCGAGGCCCGCGAGCGGGCCGACGTCGAGCGGCGGGCGGCGCGGCTGCGCGCGGGGCGCGCGAGCGTGTCGCTGGCGGGCCGGACCGCCATCATCGTCGATGACGGCATCGCGACCGGCTCGACCGTGCGTGCCGCCTGCCGGGTGGCGCGGTCGAGGGGCGCGGCGCGCGTGGTGGTGGCCGTGCCCGTGGGGCCGCCGGATGCCCGGACCCAGCTCGGCGCCGACGCCGACGAGCTCGTCTGCCTGGAGAGCCCGACGCCGTTTTACGCCGTCGGCGAGTTCTACGCCGACTTCTCCCAGACCACCGACGCCGAGGTCGCCGACATCCTGGAGCGTGCGGCCGCGCGCCCACACGCGGATCTGCCGCCCGCGGCCGGGGGCGACGGTCCGCCCGTCGTGGAGCAGGAGACAACCATCCCCGCCGGGGAGCGCCACTTGGCCGCCGATCTCCGCCTGCCGGCAGGCACCACGGGGATCGTCGTGTTTGCCCACGGCAGCGGCAGCAGCCGCTTCAGCCCGCGCAACCGCCAGGTCGCCGCCGCGCTCAACGAGGCTGGCCTGGGCACGCTCCTGTTGGACCTGCTGGAGCCGTCCGAGGAGCTGAATCGGGCTCGCGTGTTCGACATTCCGCTGCTGGCGGAGCGGCTCGCCGCCGCGACGGCCTGGCTGCGGGCCCGACCCGACACCGCGGCGGCACGCATCGGCTATTTCGGCGCCAGCACCGGCGCGGCCGCGGCGCTCTGGGGCGCCGCCGAGCCGGGCGCCGACATCGCGGCCATCGTGTCGTGCGGTGGGCGGCCCGACCTCGCCGGTCCGCGGTTGGCCGCCGTCCGCGCCCCCACGCTGCTGATCGTGGGTGGTCACGACACCGACGTCCTGGCGCTCAACCGGCAGGCCCAGGCCCGCCTGACCTGCGAGAGCCGCCTGCGGGTGGTCCCGGTCGCGACCCGTCTGTTTGAGGAGACGGGCACGCTCGAGCGCGTCGCCGACCTGGCGCAGGCGTGGTTTCTGCGCTACCTGGCGGCTGCCTGAGCTCCCGGGGGGCGTGGCTCGGCGGGCGCCTCGGCCGTCGGCCGGCTGCCGGCTCCGGGCGGACCGCCGTCGGCCGGATTGCCGTTGGCTGGGCGTGCCCAGGCCGGCGCCCATGTTCGCCCGGCAATGGGCCCATGCCTATGCCCTTCGCCCGCGCCGCCCGCAACGGTACTATGGGCCAGGAAGGGGCGGGCCTCCACGGCAGCCGGCGGCTCGGGCGCGAGAGCGCGGAGACGGGGTCCGGGACGGCCACTGGTCGTGTTCGCGGAGGTGACGACGGTGGCGCTCTTCGCCGTCGTCGTCCTCGGCTTCGTCGACACAGCCACAAATTCGGCGTTGGGCTGCGGGCGCTCGTTTCCGCTCTGCGACGGCAAGTTTTTCCCGGCGCCCGACCTCACCTCCATCATCGAGTGGTCGCACCGTGTCCTTTCCGCCCTGGTCGGCCTGCTGGTCGGCGTGCTCGCCATCTGGGCCTGGATCCGGACCTGGCGCTCCATCGAAGCGCGGGTGCTGGCCCTGATCTCCCTCGTCTTTCTGGTCATCGAGTCCGCCGTCGGCGCGCTGGCGGTCCTCATCCCGGAGTCGCAGGCCGTGATCGCCGTGCACCTCGGCATCGCGCTCACCTCGTTTGCCGCGACGGCACTGCTCACATGGTGGCTTGTGGCCATGAGGGCGCAGGATGGCAGCCCCGTCCGCCCGCGGGTGCCGACGCGCCTGGCGGCGTCGGCATGGGGCATGCTGGTCTTCATGTATTGCGCGCTCTACCTCGGCGCCTACGTCGCGGGCACCGGATCGGGCACGGCCTGCCTGACGTGGCCCCTCTGCACCTCGGGACGGATCACGCCGTCGCTGGCCAACCCCGTCACGATCGACTACATCCACCGCCTGGCGGCGCTGGCCGTCGGCGCCGCCACCATCTGGCTGTGGCTGCAGGCACGTGCGGTGATCACCACGCGTCCCGATCTGGCGCGGATCAGCGGCTGGATGGTCGTCCTCACGGCGGCCCAGATCGCCAGCGGCCTCTTGCTGGTGCTGTCGCGCATGGCCTTGGATGCCACCATCCTGCATGTCATGCTCGTCACCGTGCTCTTCACGCTCAGCGCGGCCATGGCGATGGGCGTCCTGCCGGAGGCGGGCGCGGGCCGGCGCCGGAAGGGGGCTAAATCGGCCAGCCCGGAATCGGCCGCCGGTTGAGGGCGGGCGGTCGGCACGGCCGGCGATTCGCGCGCCCGCCCGCGGCGGGCCTCAGGCTTGTATGGGCCGGCCTCCCGCGTCCCGCATGCCGCAGTCCTGGCACCGACGACGCCGCCAGGCCGCCGGGCTCAGTCGGCCAGCGCCGTCACGCGCTCGGCGACCAGGCTCATGCCGGTGCCGCGCCGCCGCACCCGACCGTCGGCCGCCAGCAGCGGCGCCGCCGGGAAGAGCGCAGCCCCGTCCCGCAGGTACACCTCCTCCGGCACCATGACCTCGACGAGGCCCTCCTCGTCCTCCAGGGCCAGGAAGACCAGGCGCTTGCCCGAGCGGGTGGGCGGCCGGTGCGGGCGCACGGGTACGCCGGCGATGGTCACCGCCAGCCCGTCGGGCGCCGACCGCGCCTGGCCCGTGCGCAGCACCCCCTGCTCCTCCAGGTCCGCCCGGAACAGCTCCAGGATGTGTCCGCGCGGCGAAAAGCCCAGCAGCCGCTCCTCCTGCATCCAGAGCTCGCGCGGGCTGAAATCGGCCAGATCCGCCGCCGCGCCTGCGCCAGCCAGGTGGAGGCCGCCCGCGCGCGCCGCATCCAACACCCCGGCCAACGCCCAGAGCAGCCCGCGCCGCCCCCCTGTTCCCGTCCCTGTCCCTGCAGCCGTTCCCGTCGCCGCCCCCGTTCCCGTCGCCGCCCCCGTTCCCGTCGCCGCCCTTGCCTCGCTCCCCGTCCCCGCCTGGGGCCCCGCCAGGCGGTCGCAGGCGCCGGCCAGGATCAGCGCCTGCAGCACGTCCCGCGGCAGCGCCGGCACCCGCCGGCACAGATCCAGCAGGCTGCCATACCGCCCGCCCCGCGCGCGCTCGTCCACGACCGCGGCCGCCAGCTCGGCCCCCAGCCCGGCCACGGCCTGCAGCGGCGCCCGCAGACAGCCCGGGCTCGCCGCCGCCGACCAGTCGCGGCCGCTTGCGTTCACGTCCGGCCCCAGCACCCGCACCCCGCGCCGCCGCAGCTCGGTGACCAGCGTCCGCACGGGGTAAAAGCCCATGGGCTGGTTGTCGAGCAGCCCGGCGAAGTAGGCGGCCGGCCGGTGCTCGGCCAGGTAGGCCGTGCGGTAGGCGGTGACCCCGAACGCAACCGCGTGCGCCTCCGGGAAGCCGTAGCTCGCATACCCCTGCAGGCAGCGGAAGATGTCGGCCGCCGCCTCCGCCGCCATGCCGCGCGCCACCGCCCGCTGGCAGAAGAGCTGGCCGATGGCGTCCATCTCGCGCGGCGAGCGGGCGTGCGACATCACGCGCCGCAGCCGGTCCGCCTCGCCGGGCGTGAAGCCGGCCACGGCCGTCGCCATGGCGATGACCTGCTCCTGGTAGACGACGACGCCGTAGGTCCGCCGCAGCACGTCCTCCACGTCCGGGTGCGGGTAGGTGACGGGCTGCCGCCCCTGCCGCCGCCGGATGAAGGGGTCGACCATGTTGCCCTTGATGGGCCCCGGCCGGATCAGGGCCACGGAGGCGATCACGTCCTCCATGTGCTCGGCCCCCAGCCGGGTCTGCAGGGCGATCTGCGCCGCCGACTCCAGCTGGAAGACGCCGACGGTCTCCCCGCGCCGCAGCCGCGCGTACGTCGCCGCGTCGTCGTCCGGGATCGCCGCGTAATCCACGGGCGCCCCCGTCCGCCCGGCCGTGCGCACGGCGTCGTCCACGGCACCGAGGGTGCGCAGCGACAAAAGGTCGAGCTTCAAAAGGCCCAGCGCCTCCAGGTCGCGCTTTTCGAACTGGCCGAGGACCACCCCTTTCGCCGAGCGCTGCACCGGCATGATGTCGGTGACCGGCCCCGGCGTGATGCAGAGCCCGCCGAGGTGGGTGGCGATGTGGCGCGGCAGCCCCGCCACCGTGGCCGCCGCCGCCGCCAGCGCCAGCA
>JAJYVM010000063.1:4967-12899 GCA_021792015.1 Bacillota bacterium
CCGCCGTGCGGCGGCAGCTGCAGGTCGCGCAGCTCGGGCACCACCTCCAGCGCCTGCCGCAGCTGGTCGGCCTCCACGTAGTACGGCACGCGCTTGCTGACGCGGTCCAGTTCCTCGGCCGGAAAGCCGAGCACCCGGCCCAGCTCCCGCACGGCCGCGCGGGCGCCGAAGGTGTTGTGGGCGGCGACAGCCGCCACGCGATCCTGGCCGTATCGCCCGACGACGTACTCGGCCACCCGGTCGCGATGGCGCGCGTCGAAGTCGAGGTCGATGTCCGGCGCCTCCGCCCGCTCCTCGGAGAGGAAGCGCTCGAAGAGGTGGCCCCGCCCGGCCGCATCCACGTCCGTGATGCCGAGCACAAACGCGACGGCGCTGTCCGCCGCGCTGCCGCGCCCCGACACACGGATCCCCTGCCCCTTCGCCCACCCCGCCACGTCCGCCACACAGAGGAAGTAGTCCGCGAAGCCGAGGCGCCCGATGATGCCCAGCTCGTGCTCCAGGCGCGCCACCACCGCGGCGCTGGGCGGCCCGCCGCAGCGCCGGATCGCCCCCGCCTCCACCTGCCGGCGCAGCACGACCTCCGGCGGCACCCCGCCCGGCACGGGGAAGTGCGGGTAGCGGCTGCCGCCGAGCTCGAGCGGGCTTGCGCAGCCCTCGGCGATCTCCGCCGCCCGGCGCAGGGCCCCCGGATCGCCGACGGCGGCCAGCACCTCCGCGGCGCCCTTCAGGTAGCGCTCGGCGTTGAAGGCGCGCGCGGGGTGGAGGTCGTCGAGCGTGCAGCGCAGCCGCACGCAGGTCAGAAGGTCGGCCACCCACGCCTGCTCCGGCGCCGCGTAGTGGACGTTGCCCGTGGCGACGGTCGGCAGGTGCAGGCGCTCGCCCAGCTCGCTGAGCTGCCGGATGAGGCGGCCGTTGCCCGGCAGCCGATCGGCCGGCAGCTCCAGGTGGAAGCGGCCCGGCCCGAACATGTGGGCGTAGCGTGCGGCGGCCTGCGCCGCCGCATCATAGCGACCCGCCAGGATCTGCGCCGCGATCTCCCCGCGCCGGCACCCAGAGAGCCCGATCAGGGCCGGCGCCGCCTCCGCCAGGCTCTCCTGGCTCACGGCCGGCGCGTTGCGCGGGTGCTCGAGGTGCGCACGGCTGATCAGCCGGCAGAGCACCGCGTAGCCGGATGCATCCGGTGCCAGCAGCGTCAGGTGCGCGCCGCCAACCAAGCTCACCTCCGCGCCGAGGAGCGCCTTCAGGCCTTGGCTCCGGCAGGCCTGCAGAAACGGCACGGCGCCGGAGAGCGTGTCGTGGTCGGTGAGGGCCAGGGCCGCCATGCCAAGCGACGCCGCCCGCGCGCAGAGGGCATCGGCCGTGGCGGCCGCATCCAGCCGCGAGAAGGGCCCGTGCACGTGCAGGTGGACGAACGGTGGCGTCTTCATGGCCGGCTACCGGTCTTGGCGTCCCACCGCCCGCGCCAACTCACAGACGACATACTGGTTGAGGCTCACGCCCTCGGTACCGGCCGCCCGCAGCAGATCCCGGTGGAGGGAGCGGGGCAGGCGCACCAGGATGCGCGCAGGGTCGGCCGCCACGTGGGGAAGCGGCACAGGCCGGCCGGCCGCCAGCGCGGTGGAAATCCACGCGCGCATCGCATCCCGCGCCATATCGTCAACTTCGGCCCATGATTCCGCCTGCGTCACGCAGCCTGGCAGCTCCTCGACCGCGGCGACGTAGCCGCCGGTTGGGTCTGCCGTGACGCGCACGGTGTAGGGCAGGCCGAGGTAGCCTTCGACGGTGTCCAACCGCGACGAAGTGGAGGTGGCGGCGGGCTCATCGGTGTTCTTCGTAATCGTCGTCTCCTTCTGGGATATCCAAGTCCTCCAAAACCTCCATGACGCGACGAACATAGACCGGCTTGACGGATCCGCCATGGCGGACAACCGTCAACACGGTGTCACCCAGCATGTACACGTAGTGACTTGACCCACCACTCGGCTGTCGACGAACAAATCCCCACCGTCGCAACAGTCGATCCAGCTCCTCGAACCGTACCGAGCCTGGATTACGCAGTGCCCGCTCATACAGCTTGCGCAGCTGACTCAACGACCTGTGATCTCGCTTACTGTTGATGATATCATATGCGATATCTCCTCCGAGACGCACCCTACTCAGTCGAACGCGCGGTACACGGCCGCCGCCCCGTCCGGCCCCACGGCCAGCTCGAAGATGTCGCCCTCCGCCGTGCGCACGCGGTAGAAGGTCCGCTGCGGCGCCCGACCCGGGGGCTCGCCGCGCTCCCACCAGGCCTCCTGGTAGACCCACGTCTCCAGCACCTCGGCGATGCGGCGCCAGCGCCGCTCCCAGCGGAAGGCCGCCGGCCGGCCGGCCGGGTCCGCCCGCAGCTCGACCGGCTGGTCGAGGATGCGCGTCATGGCGACACACGCCACGGGTCGAGGAGGGCCAGCATCGCCTCGTGGCGGCGGAGCCAGACGGGGCGCATGCCGCCATCGCCGCCCCACCCGCGGCGGAGGCTCTGGCGCGGCAGGCGCTCGAGCAGCCCCTCCAGCGCCTGGCCGTCCGGACGGCCCGCCGCGAACAGGTCCAGCGCGCGGATGGGCAGCGCGTCGAGATCGGCGAGCACGACCTCCAGCGCGCCGGCCGGCTCGCGACAGGTCCGCGCCGCCTCCGCCGCCAGGGCCGCGGCGGCCCGCGCCAGCAGGTCAGCCCCGCTGCGCGGGGACTTCCACACCCGCGAGCGCTCGCCGGGGCCGGCCCCCAGCAGGCGCAGGGTGCGGACGCCCTCCCCCGGCTGGAGCCAGGCGCCCGCCCGCCGGGCCAGGTCCGACGCGACGGCGGCCCACCGCGCGGGGGGCAGGCCGTCGGCGAACGCGCGGCGGGCCTGGAGCGTGCGCGGCGGGAAGAGCGCCCGCACGGGCCGGAGGTCCTGGCCGAGGCAGAGGGCGCGCAGGCGCGGCCCATCCCGCCCGAAGCGGGCCAGCAGGGCGGATTCGGGCACCTCCGCCACCTGTCCGCAGGCGTATAGCGCCATGTCGTGCAGCCGGCGCAGCAGCGGCGCGGCAATCAGCCCCTGCGCGGCCAGATCGGCGAGCGGCAGGGACGACAGCAACCGCCCCCGCGCCCGTGGGCCGTCCACCCAGGCGATGCCCGGCTCGGGCGGGCAGACGGCCCGCGCCAGCATCCGGCTGTCCGCCAGGCCGGCGGCAAGGTCGGCACGCGGCAGGGCATCGCGAACGGCAAGGGCGAGCGCGGCAACCTCCGCCCGCGGCGGCGCGCCGGCGGACCAGGCGGCGTACGCCTCCGGACGGCCGTCCGGGTCCGGCTCGACCCGGGCGGCGGCCTCCGCCAGCAGGCGCCAGGCGCCCGTGAGCCGGTCGGCCATGGCGGCCGGATCGAAGGCGGTCCAGGTCGCCTCGGGGCAGACGGTGCGGGCGGCGGCGGCGCTCTGGCCGGACCGGACGCCGAGCGCGCGCGCCGTTCGGTTGGCGTCCCACACGGTGCCGCCCTGGAGGACGAGCGCCGGCGCTTGCCCCGAATCGCCGAGCAGGCCGTGGAAGCGAAAGAGACCCACCCATCGCGGCATGTGAAGCCACCTCGGTGGGCCCATTATACGAACGCGTGTTCTGTTTTACAACTGGGAGATGGTGGTGGCTCAGTCGCCCAGCAGCCGGACCTCATCCCCGCACCGCAGGCGCCCGGACCGCGCCACCCGAGCATACACCCCCACACAGGCCACTTTCCCGAGCCCGGGGATCTCGACCCGGCTCCACGCCGCCGGAATCCGCAGGGCGTCCAGATCGCGCGGCAGCTCGCCGTGCGCCAGCGTGGGCACCGAGCAGCGCGGGGTGGACACCAGCACCTCCAGCTCCACCTCGGCGCCGACCGCAAGACGCCGCCCGGCCCAGGCCGCCTCCACAAGCCCGACGCCGTCCGTCTCGACAACGAGGTTCGGCCGGTAGCGCTCGGCCTGGATCACCCCGCGCGGGCTCAGCTCCCCCAGCCGCGCCAGCGTCGACGTCGTGACCAGGTGCACGGGCGCGTAGTCGAAGAAGGTTCCGGGAGGCGCCACGCCGCCGATCCGGCTCTCCTGCACGGCCACCTCCGCGTCGACCCCGTGCAGCAGAACCTCCTCCGGAACGGCTCGCTGCAGCGTCGCCCCGGGCGGCGGCACCTCCGCCAGTGAGACCTCCCGCCCGAGAAAGCCCGCGAGCCGCGTCCCGGCACCGGGGTCGGATGTCATGACGGCCGTGCCGTCGGGGAAGCGCAGCGAGGTCTCCGGCGGGGCGCCGGATGCCGCGATGGCGAGCAGCGCGCGCCACAGCCGCGGGTGCTTGGCGCTGGCCACCCGGCCCGTGGCCTGATCCACGACGGCCAGCGCGCGGTCGCCCCAAAGGCCCCGCGCCGAAACGGCGACTTCGTCCAAGTCCTCGCCCAGCATGGACTTGACCGGATACCGGCGCACCCGGCTGAGATGTCCCACCATCATCGCGCGGGCGCTCCAGTCGCGCGGCCGCAGTACGATAAGGCAGTATGACGCCGCCACAGGAGAATGCCGACCACCTCTTCATCACCGACCTCGACGGGACGCTGCTGCGCACGGACGAGAGCCTGTCGGACTTCGCCGTGGCGACGCTGAACGCCGCCATCGCGCAGGGCGTGCGGGTCACCTACTGCACATCGCGCAGCTTCTTCGCCGCCCGGCGGCTCTGCTCCCGCGTCGGCTTCCGGCTGCCCGCCATCGTGAGCAACGGCGCGTTCGCCATCGACCCCAACTCCGGCGCCGTCCTGCACGCCGCCGTGCTCGACCGGGGCCTGGCCATGCGCGTCCTGGACGCCGCGGCGCCGCGGGGCTGGTTGCCCTTTGTCTGCGGCGCGCAGGGCGGGCGCGAGATCGTCGCCTACCGCGAGCCCTGAGCCCGGCCCAGGCCGACTGGGTGGAGCGGCGCCGCCGGCGCCGCGATCCCCGCCTGACCCCCGTCGCCCGGCTCACGGCGCCCGAGGTCGTGTACGAGCTGCTCTTTCATGCCGGCGAGTCCGAGAGCCAGGCGCTCGTCACGTGGCTCGACGCCACGTTCGGTGCCGCCGTCGGCGCGACGCGGATGGCCGAGACGTATTTCCCGGGCTGTTACAGCGTGGAGGTCGCCAACCCGGCGGCGAACAAGGCCGCCACCGTCCGCTGGCTCGCCGCGCACCTCAGCACCCCCGCCGAGCGCATCACCGTCTTCGGCGACAACCTCAACGACCTGCCCATGTTCCGGGTCGCCGGCCGCCGCATCGCGGTCGCCAACGCCCAGCCCGCGGTCCGGGCGGCGGCGGACCTGGTGATCGCCTCGAACGATGAGGATGGCGTGCCACGGTTCCTCGCGGCCGCGCAGCCGGCCGCGATCCCCGGCGCCTGATCAGGCAAGCAGGCGGGCGAGGTAATCCGCCGCCTCGAACACGGCGCGGTGGGCGTGCCGCGCCGCGTTGGTGCGGCACCGCACGTCGCCGAGGACTCGCCGCAGGGCCTCCGGCAGCTCGGCCACCCGCCGGACGACCGCGCCGATGCCGGTCCGCTCGATCCAGGCTTCGTTCGCCCACCAGGTCGGGGCGTACGAACGGCTGCGCATGGCGATGACGGGCCGGCCCGCGACGAGCGCCTCGGTCATGGTCATGCCGGCCGACTTCCCGATGAGGGCGTCGGCCATGGCGAGGTAACGCACCGGCGGGTCGGGTTCGAACTGGCGCACCGCCTTGGGATAGTGCGTGTTGTGGCTGCGCAGGTGCTCATAGAGCTCGCGCTGGCGCGCGGCGAGAAAGATCGCGTTGACCCGCACGCCGCCGTTGGCCAGCACATCATCGACCGCCTTGGCGACCTCGCTGCCCTGCTGGCCGAAGTGGACCAGCACCGTGGGAAGGTCGGGCGCAAGGCCGAGGGCCGCACGCGCTTCGGCGGCGTTGAGGGCCGGCGGGTCATAGAAGCAGGGCTCGATGATCATCCCGCCGATCCGGTGCATGCGGTCGCCCGGAATGCCCCGTTTGCGCGCGGCCGCCCACAGCGCGTCGGTCGCCAGCAGGTATTCCTGGTCCGTGGCGGGCGTCAGCCAGTAGTCCCGGGTCGTCTCGATGGGCTCGACCGGGATGGTGACGCAGCGCACGGCGGGATTGGCCAGGCGCGCGGCCCCGTACACGGGCGGGTTGAAGAACGGGATGACGGACACCACGGCGTCGGGCGAATCGCTCTGCCAGAAGGCGCGGAGGGCGTCCGGCCGCATGCGGGAACGGAGGGAGGCGGAGGCCAGGGCCGTCCCCAGCGCCTCGAGGTAGCGGATGCGGTCTTCGCGCAGCAGCCGGCTGAACCGCTGGAGGCCGGCGCTGACGTGGGAGGCGAGCCGCGGCTGGGCGCCGAGCAGGTCGACCAGGTTGACGGGCTCGACGCGCCATGCCGGCCGGATGGCGCGGAGCGCGTTGGCGAGGCCGCTGGCCGCGGTGCGGTGGCCGGATCCCGCATCCGCGAAGACGATGTCCACCCTGCGCCGATCGGAGGACCCCCGCTGGCTCATGCGCAATTGTGACCTCAGCGACGCACGGCCGTCAGCCCCCAATGGCGGCGACACAGCGCTCGAGCACGGTCTGCCGCGGCCTGGCGGGCACGAGCGGCAGGCCAAGGGCCATGCACTCCCCGCGCAGCCACTGGCCGTGGCGCCAGCTGGCGCGGGCCCGCTCCGCCTGGGCGCGTCCCTCGCGAACCTCCAGGTTGCGGGCGATCCGCCCCTCGTCGCCTTCGTCCAGGAAGATTGCCCGCACCCCGCCGCCGCTGACGAGGTCCGCCGCCAGCGCCGGCAGCAGGAAGTCCCCCTCGAGCACGACCGGCACCCGGGCCTCGATGTGCTGGGCGACGACCGCCGTGATGGCCGGCGACAGGGCTGCGCTGATGGCGCGCATGCGGGCCAGGCGCCCGTCCTCGCTCAGCCGGCGCCAGGCGTCCGCCTCGTGCAGGAGGGGCTGCTCGCGCGCCGTCGTCATCGCCCGCGCCGCCTGATGGAGGTCGTCGATCTCCGTGATGCCGATGCCATAGCGCGCGGCCAGGCGGTAGGCGACGGTGGTCTTGCCCACGGCGCTGGGCCCGCCGACCAGCAGGACCTGCCACGCGCGCGAGGCGGTCACGGGCGGCACCTGCCGGCCTCCGACCAACGTGGCGCCGCCGCTTCCCGGGCCCGCACCACCCTCACCGCGCCCCCCGCGGGATCGCCAGGCTGAGGGCGAAGGCGGCCGCGGCCGCCACCAGCGGCAGCAGGAACGACGCCCGCATGGCGACGGCCAGGGCGGCGAAGCTCTGCGCTGTCGCGCCCAGACCGCCCCCGGCCATCAGCGCGGCCACGGCGCCGCGCACCGCCGCCGGCACGCCGGCCAGCGCCCCCAGGAAGGCGAGCTGCAGGCCGGCGACGCCCACCGTGCCTCCGACCATCGACAGAAACTGCTCGGCCGCCGTCCCCATGCCCATGTCCTTCAGCGGCAGCGCATTCTGAATGCCCGACAGCAGGGCGGGGCCGAGCATGCCCATCCCCAGCCCCGCGGGCGCCGACGCCAGCGCCTCGGCCCATACGCCGGCGCCCGGCCGGATCACGAAGATCATCAGCGCCAGCCCCCCGGTCAGCAGGGCCGTCCCCACGGCCACGATCGGGCGGACCCCGAACCGCGGCACGAAGCGGCCGACGCTCAACGCCGCCGCGGACCACGTGACCGTCGCCGGAAACACCAGGATCGCCGCCCCCGTGGCGAGGGGCACCCCCGGCGGAACCAAGAGCGGCAGGTAGTCCAGCACGCCGAAGATGGCGAAGGCGGCGGCGAACGCGACCCCGTTGGCGACCGCGAACAGGCGCATGCGAAACAGGAAGGGCGCCAGCACCGGGTCGGCCGCCCGCCGCTCGGCGGCAAGGAATGCGG
>JAJYVM010000064.1 GCA_021792015.1 Bacillota bacterium
GCCATCTCCGCCGCCTTTGCCTTGGCGGCCGCGATGGCCGCCGCTTTGGCAGCCTGGGCCTGGGCATCCCCGCCGGGCGGTGGCGCCGCCGGTCCTGGCTGCTCGGGCCCCTTGTCCTCCTCGTTCACGCTCACGCGTCCACCCTTCTGGGACTGCGACGGCGACCGGCCGTCTCTCAGCAGGAAGGGCCGGCGTCACCCAGCCCTTGCCCGCAACTGCAGCGCTGCACTCGGCAGCGCGCACGGCCGCTCAGGCACCCTCGACCCTACCGGTCTCGTGACTGCCCAAGCCGTTCCGGCCTCCACGCCCCAGCTGCGCTTCGGCGGTTCCGCGGCCCCCCTCGTGTCCTCTGGCTCCGTCCCCCGAACCGGCGCGACCGAGCTTTGCGCCATCCGCCTCGGTCGCTGCCGCTACCCGGACCCCAGACCCCACCTACACGGTCACACCGGCGGCCTTGATCTTCTCCTGGAGGAGCAGGATCCCGTGCAGAAGCGCCTCCGGGCGCGGTGGGCACCCGGGGACGTAGATGTCGACCGGAACGATCTTATCGACACCGGGCACCACGTTGTAGCCCTGATGGTACGGGCCGCCGTTGCTCGCGCAGCCGCCCAGGGCCAGCACCCAGCGCGGCTCCGGCATCTGCTCGTAGAGCTGCTTGATGCGCGGCGCCATCTTCTCCGTCACGGTCCCCGCCACGATCATCAGGTCGGACTGCCGCGGGCTGGCGCGCGGGATCATCCCGAAGCGGTCGATATCGTACTTGCTGGCGCCCGTCGCCATCATCTCGATGGCGCAGCACGCGATGCCGAACGTCATATACCAGATTGAGTTCGAGCGCGCCCAGTTCACCAGGCTCTGCGCGTGGGCCGTGAAGACGCCGGGCAGGTGCTGCCAGAGCGGCGGCAGCGTCTCGGCCTCGCGCCCCTCAGCGACGGGCCCCGTCGCCAGCCAGTCCGTGGCGCCCGCGGCGTGGCGGGGCGAGAGCGCCTTCGGCTCCTCCTCTACACCCACGTCAGGACCTTCTTCCGGACCGCGTAGATCAGTCCGATCATCAGCATGACCATGAACGCGGCCATCTCCGCGAGCGCGGCGCCGCGCGACAGGTGCTGGTAGACGACCGCCCAGGGGTAGAGGAAGATGGCCTCCACGTCAAAGGCCAGGAACGCCAGGGCGAAGATGTACCAATGGATGCTGTACTTGACCCGGGCGTCGCCGAAGGGAATCTCGCCGCTCTCATACGCCATCTGCTTCGCGGGGTCCGGGTAGCCCCGATGAAGCATCTTGGCCGCCACGACGTTCAGGGTGGGGAAGAACGCGCCAGCCAAGGCAAACACAAGGATGTCGACATACTTGCTCACCGGGGCGCCCCCTCAGCGAAAATCGGCGCGACCGGCGAATGCGACAGCCCAGCGCGGGCCTGGACTTCGCACAGACCCAGACGCCGCCTTCCGCCGTTTGGACCGTACCAATTATAGTTTGGGCCGTTCGGCCCGTCAAACGGTGCGGTGCCTGTATCGCTTGCCAGTACAGGGATTGGGCGCCCGCAGGCAGGTGGTGGAAGTCGACATGCTATACTGCCCGTGGGCCTTGACAAAGCCTCGCGCCGGCGGCTGGTGCCGCTCGCGCGGCGCCTGGCGGCGGGGATCGTTTGCGGACGCCGTGGTCGAGGCAGCCGATTCCGGGCCGCCGGGGCCCGCGCCGGCCACACTTTGGCACAACTCCGCTCGGGAAGGGGACACGGCGGATGCCGAACCGCGTCATCGTTTACAGCCAGGTCACCTGAGGACCCTGCTCTTCGGAGAAAGCGTGGCTTTCTCAGAATCATGTCGACTTTGAGGATCGCGACATCGGCAAGAACCGGACCTGGATCACGGAGCTGATCGAGCTGGGCTCCCAGGGGACCCCGACCACCGTCATCGAGGGCGAGGGCGGCGAGCGGGAGGTCATCATCGGCTTCGACCGGCGGGCTCTGGCCAAGGCGCTCGGGCTGGGCGGCTAGGTCCCGGGGGCGGCCGGCTCGCCGAGCCAGTTGACCAACGGCTCGCCGCCTGCCACCGCCAGCCACGCCGCGCTGCGCCTCGGCGCGCGCCGCCGCTCGGTGGGCGAGCCCGGGTTCAGGAGCCAGAGGTCCCCGGCGCGCATGAAGAGCGGCTGGTGGCTGTGGCCGAAGACCACAAGGCCGACGCCGTCGTCGCGGAAGGCGGCTGCCGCGCGGCGCGGGGTCGGGGCGCCCGGCGCGCCGAGGTGCCCGTGGGTCAGGCCGATGCGCAGCCCGTCGAGGGTGAGGATCCTGCGGTCGGGCAGCCGCGGGTCGCCGCCGGGGTCGCCGTTTCCGGCCACCGCCCAGGTGGGGGCGAGATCGGACAGGACCTGAAGCAGGGCCGGATCGGTGAGATCGCCCGCGTGGAGAATGGTGTCGGCCTGGGCCGCGGCGGCCAGTAGCCAGCCCGGCAGGGCGGGGCCGTGACGCGGCCAGTGGGTGTCGGCGATCACGAGCCAGCGGGCCGCGGTGTCCCGCCCCCCGGCAGGATTGTATCCGGGCGCGGGGAATCGTGATGGCGAGGATTGGCGAAGGGGCGACAAGGGCAAACCCGCCGAAAGGCGGGGACGCAAAGCCACGAGTCTACAGCCGGCAGAGGGGCCGGCCAGGACGGTCGGGCTGCCGCCGAGCGCGAGGGTCATGCGCGCCCGCGATTGGCGGATTGCCGCCAGCGCGGGCTTTTTGCATTCCGGGCGGGCAGGGAGGTCGGGTCATGGCAGCGCGGACATGGGCCAAGGAGTTCCAGCGCGCGGCGGCCCTGCTGGAGGCGGATCTCCCCCTGGCGGCCATGGAGCGCCTTGCGGCGTGCGGCGCCACGGCCCGGGCCCGCGAGGACGCCCCCGCGCTGCTGTGGGTCGCCATTGCGACGGCCCACGCGTACGCGAGCCTGGAGCAGCCCGGCCGGGGCCTCCAGGCCCTCACCGAGGCGGAGGTCGCCAGCGCGGGCGCCTCCCCCGCCCTCCGGCTGGCTGCGCGGGAGGCCCTTGCCCGCTTCCACCTGGCTGTGCACAGGCCGCAGCAGGCCCTGGCCATCGCCGTGGCTGCGCTGGCCGAGGGCGAGGCGCTGGCCGGCGAGCGAACGCGGTCCGGTGGCGAGCTGCCGCGGATCCCGTCACCCGCACGCTCGCTCGCCTGCCTCTGGGTGCACCGCGCGGCGGCGGAAGCCGCCCGCGAAAAGTGGGCCGAAGCGGCGAGCGCCGCCGCGCAGGCCGCGGCCGCGATGCGGCGACTGAAGGATGATGCGGGGTGGGCGGAGGCCCTCTACTGGATGGGCCGGTCCGACGCCGCCATGGGCCGCACGGACGACGCGGAGCGCCACCTGACGGCCGCGCTGCGCCGCGACGAGGCCGCCCACCGGAGCCGGGCCGAGGCCCGGGACCATTCCGCCCTTGCGGCGCTGGCCGAGGACCTGGGCCAGTCCGAGCCAGCCATGGCCCACGGGTCCGCCGCCCTCGGACTGCTGTGGAGCCGCGTCGGCCGCCTGGACCGTTGGGACGTGGCACGTCTCTGCCATCTCTTCGGGACGATCCTGGCGGGGACCGGCGACCGGCAGCTGGCCATCCAGTGTCTCAGCCGGGCGGCCGCCTACTACGGGCAGTCCGGCGATCATGAGGCCGCGCTGGCCGCCTCGGTCGCCCTGGATGGCCTGCTGCGCGAGACATCCGGGGAAGGCGGTCCCACGCCCTCCCTGCCGGACGACCTGCGGGCGCGGGTGCGCGCCCTCACGACGATGCTGGGCCTGCTGGACGACCTCGCCAGCACCGACCCCCACCTGGAGCGCCACGCCACCGTCGTGACGGGCTACGCCCTGAGGCTGGCGTCGGCGATGCGCATCCCGGCCGATCGCATGTCCGCCCTGGTCCACGCCTGCCGCCTCTACCACCTGGGCCAGAGCGCCGCCGGCGAGGGTCCCGCCCACCCGGTCCTTGGCGCGGAGCTGCTGCGGGCCTTCCCCCTGCCCGAGCAAACGCTCACCGCCGTGCGCCACTTCCGCGAGCGCTGGGACGGCGGCGGGTACCCCCAGGGGCTGGCGGGGGCGGAGATCCCGCAGCTCGCACGCCTGCTGGCCCTGGTTGACGGCTACGTCAGCCTGGCCCTGGACCCGGCCGAGCCCCTGCCCCATTCCGGTGCCCTCGCCCTGGTCCGGGCGCGCGCCGGCACCGCCTACGACCCCGCTGTCGTCGACGCCTTCAGCCGGTTGCATGAGGCGGCCGCCACCGAGTAGGGGCCGGTTTCCCGCCGGAGCGACTCATCCGTGACGGGGCGCAGGTTCCCTGCACCTGCGTTGCGAAAAGACGCGCAAGGCCGCCACCCCGGGGGAAGCGGGCGCGAATTGCCGCGGGCTGGCCCGAAGGGGTTCCGGCTCAAGCGACCCGCTGCTCCCGGCGGCCACCGGACACCCGGTTGGGAGGGACGGGCACGGGCACTCTATCGCGGATCGACCAGGCGATCCTGCTGCGGCTCGTCCACATGGCCTCCGGCGGGCTGGCCGCGGACCTGGTGCGCCTTCTGCTGGCGGTCGCCCGCCACGGCGCGGTCTGGATCGTGCTGGCCGCCTTGGTCTTCATCCTGGGCGGCCGCAGGGGGCGCCGGCTGGCCATCACCACCGGCGCCGCCCTGGGCATGGCCGCCGTGCTCGCCGAGCTGATCCTGATGGGCCTGGTCGAGCGCGCGGGTCCGAGCACGGTCCTTGGCTCGGCCGTGCACGTGACCGTGCCCAACCCGGCGCCCTTCTCATTCCCGTGCGCGGTCGCCGCCCTCTCGTTCGCGGCGGCGCCGCTGCTGGCCCGGCTCGGCTCCGCCTGGGCCGTGTCCTGCTGGCTGCTGGCGACGGGGATCGCGCTGGCGGCGGTGGCGGCCGGGCAATGCTTTCCAAGCGACGCCATCGGTGGGCTGCTCACCGGCGTTCTGTGCGCGCGGATCACCGTGTGGGCCCTGGGCGAGCCGATGCGCCGGCGGGGCCGGATGCGCCCGCCCGCACGCCGGCCCGCGGGCGGCTAGACCAGCCGGAGGGCGAAGATGACGTCGGCGACGCGCACGTCCACGAGCCGCATCGGGCCGGCCCACCGCAGCTGCCGCCAGGCTGGCAGCAGACCGGCGGACATCCGGCGGCCCCAGGGCCCCATCCATCCGGCGTAGAAGGCGGCACCCTCGACCAGATCCTCCACGACGAAGAGGGGCAGGGCCCAGGCGAAGTGCACGCGGCCGGCCCGGACCCGGATGACGGCCAGCACGCTGCGGCGCGCGGCCGGGTGCTTGGCGGGCTGCGGCCAGAGCAGTCCGGCCCAGAACGACCGGCTCATGGCAGCGGATAAAGGCGCGGATGCAGAAACGGCGACAGCGCCGCCGCGAGGGCGCCCCGCCACATCTCGGCGCGATCGATGAGGCCCCCGGTCAGCACGCCGACCGTGCCCTCCGCCCGGCCGACCTGCGCACGGCCCGTCAGCGCGTCGATCGCCTCGCCCAGCTCGCCGCCGGCGGCGACCGCCCGCGCGAGCGCCGGCGGCAGGAGCAGCCCCACCCCGCGCCCGAAGCCGAGCCGCCCGTCGCGACCGGCCACCGCGCACCAGTTCACGGTCCAGGCCTCCTCCCCCGACCAGGCCACGCCGCCCTCCATGCCGACCCCGAGGTCTGCGCCGCCCCCGGCCAGGGCCCGCTCAGCCCGCTGGCGGGCACCCCGCCGGGTCTCGGCGTCCCCGCGCGGCTGGGCGGGAACCCCGCTTGCCACCGGCCTCGCGTCGACACGCGCGCCGGGCGCCAGCACCGAAAACACCGCCCTGGCCGCCGCCAGCTTGGGCGGGCTCTCCGAGCCCACGACCACCATCGTCCAGGCCATGGCCCAACTGTACGGGAGCGGCGGGCGGCGGGCAAATCGCACCGGCCGCCGGGCGGAGCGCGGCGGACGATCGTCCGGCCCCGTCAGGCGGAGCCCGCCGTCGCGGGCAGGGGCGGCGCGCTGGGCGAGCCCCGGCCGAGGCAGGACGGGCCCACCCGCCAGCGCCACATCGCGGCCAGGACCAGCGATGCCGCCGACGCCGACGTGAAGAGCGGCCAGATGTGGGCCGTGGTGAGCGGCCCGGCCAGCAACGGCGCCACCAGGCTGCCCAGCCCAGCGGCCGCGTACCAGACCGCCAGGTGGGCCTCGCGGGCGCCGGCCGGGGCCAGGCGCAGGTTGAGCGTGAAGGTGCTGAGCATGACCATCCCCGTGCCGGCCCCGAAGACGATATGGGCCAGCACCAGGACGGGCGTGCCGCCGCGCAGGGCGGCCCAGAGCAGCACGGGTGGCAGCGCCAGCAGCGCCATGCCGTAGGCCACCACGTCCAGTTCGCCACGCCGGTCCTGCCAGCGGCCGACGGCCGCCGCCGCCAGGGCCGTCGCCAGAACGGCCAGCGCCCCGAGCAGGGCAAGCTCGCCGAATGCCAGGTGCAGGGGACCTTCCAGCGCCACGGGGAAGAACGGAACGGCCAGGCTCTGCACGAACGTCCACACCGCGAAGAAGAGGGCCGCACGCCGGTGGGGCGAGGGCACGGCGGTCCGGCGGCGGGCTGACCGGCCACCGGGAGGCAGGCCCGGACCGAGCCCATCCCCGCTGCCCGACCCCGGGTGGGCATCCGCACTCGCCCACCACGGCGGCCGCCCCACGGCCTGAGCGCCCGGGGAAGCATCGCCCGACCCGTTGAGGACCGGCTCCGGATGCGCGGCCACTCCCCCGGCGCCGCGCCGCTCCGGCGCATCCACCCGTGGGTGCAGCGGCCACATCGCCACGTTGGCGGCACCCGCCGCCAGGCCTGCCAGCATCAGCGCCAGGAAGCCGCGGGTGCCGGGCAGGGCCTGGAGGATGAGGCCACCCAGGAGCACGCCGACCACGGCGACCACCTGGGTGAGCCCGGTGCGCCAGCCGAAGTACCGGCCGCGGATGGGCAGGGTGACGATATCGTCCATGTAGGCCGCCCAGGCCACGTTGATCGGCCCCATGGCCAGCCAGGCCACGCCGTAGGCGCATTCGAACGTAATCAGGCCCCAGGGGTGCGGAAGAAAGAGGGCGGCCAGCCCACCGAGCGCCCAGCCCAGCCGGTGGATGGCGCCGAGGCCGCCGCATATCCAGCGGCGGTCCGCCACAGCCCGCACCCGGGCCACGAAGGCGACCTGGGGCAGCATGGCCAGCGCCGGCAGCGCGGCCACCACGCCCAGGTCGAGGCCGGTGGCATGCAGGTGCAGCAGCAGACCTGTCAGGTAGTTGCCGGCAAGCAGCCCAAACCAGAGGTTGTAAAGCGAGCCCTCGTATACGGACATCCGCATGCCGCGCCGCGCCACGTCGGCCGGCAGCGGGGGCGACGACGCGCTCAGCGGCTCACCGCCTCATGCCCGGAACGGGGACTGGACCGGCGGACGCGACCCCGGCGGAAGCCTGGCCGGCGGCGGCGGAAGCGAGGGCAACCGGCCCCGTGGCGACCGAGGACGGCACGACCTCGCCCCGTGCCCTCAGGCCACGGCCACGAAGAGGCTGAGCGGAAGGTAGCACGACACGACGTAGCTCGGCAGGTCCACGATCTCGCTGATCCGCAGGTCGGCCGCGGCGCTGCAGAGGACGTAGGCCTCCTGGCGGCTCAGGCCGTGCTCGCGCCCGAGGTAGCCGATCATGCCCCGCAGCGCGTCCTGGGCGCAGCGCCGCAGGTCCGGCCCGATCCCCGTCGTCGCATGGAAGCCCGCCCCGTCAGCCCCGGGGTTGAGCGAGCCGGGCGGCGTGCGAAACTCGGGGAACGGCAGCCGCTCGCCCTTGCGGAGGCCAAGCCGCACCCGCAGCGTCATCGGCGCCTCGATGCCCGTGATGCAGACCTCTCCATCGCCCTGGGCGGCGTGGCAGTCGCCGGCCGACAGCAGCCCTCCGGGCACCTCCACGGGAAGGAGCAGCGTGGTCCCGGGCGTCAGGTGGCGCACGTCCAGGTTGCCGCCCACGCGCCGCGGGGGCATCGTCGAGTGCTCGCCCGACACGGCGGGCGCGCAGCCGATGTTGCCCGGAAAGGGCTGCAGCGGCACGCGGACGCCCGGCTTCAGCCAGGCGTGCTCCCCCTCGATGCGCCAGATGTGCAGGTAGCCCTCGCTGAAGTCGTCCGGCAGCAGCCCCCGCCCCGGGCCGAAGCTGCTCCAGCCCCACCCCTGGTGCTGCAGGCCCAGGATTTCGACGGCGAGGGTGTCGCCGGGCTCGGCGCCCTCCACGAAGACGGGCCCCGTCAGCGGGTGGCCGCCGGGGCCGCTGCGGCGGGCCCGGGTGCCCGTCTTCGGGTCGACGGCCCCGCCCGCGGCGTCCTGGCAGTGCATGACGACCTCGTCCCCCGCCTGGACCCGCAGGCGCGGCGGGATGTCGCGGCTGAAAACGCGGTGGACCGGCTCGGCCTGGAGCTCATGCACGGCCACGTTCGGCGCCCCCCTATCGCGTGAACTGCGCCACGCACTCCACGTGCGCGGTCTGCGGGAACATGTCGAGCGGAGCCGCGGTACGCGGCTGCAATCCCGCCTCGGCCAGCGAACGGGCATCTCGCGCCAGGGTCGCTGGGTCGCAGGAGACATAGACTACGCGCGTCGGCCGCATCCGGGCCACGGACGCGACGACCTCCGGCCCGGCGCCCTTCCGCGGCGGGTCGAGCACCACGACGTCCGCGCGCTGCGCCGGCATGTCCTCCACCCGTCCCGGAATGAACCTCACGTTGCTGATCCCGTTCAAGGCCGCGTTCCGCTCGGCGTCCCGGCACGCGGCCGCGGAGATCTCCACCGCTGTGACGTGCTCGAACTCCGGCGCCAACCGCAGCGCGATCGAGCCCACCCCCGCGTAGAGGTCAAGCGCCGACGCTCCGGAACCCGCGACCTCGGCGGCCATCCCGTGCAGCGTGGCGGCGGCCGCGGGGTTCACCTGAAAGAACGACTCCACCGACACCTCGAACACGAGCCCGTCCACTTCTTCGGTGATGGCATCTTCGCCTGCAAGGGTCACCGAGCGATCCCCGAGGATGACGTTCCCGGGCCGCGTGTTGATGTTGGCCACCACCCCGCGCAGCTCGGGAACGGCCTGCATCAAGGAGCGAGCACGGTCGGGCACCGTGTCCCCGTTGACCACGAGCGCCACCACGGCCTGGTCGCCCTTCAGGTTGCAGCGCGCGACGACGTGGCGGAGCAGGCCGGTGTGCGAGCGCTCATCGTAGAGGGGAAGCTCCAACGCACGCACGGCGACCACGACGCGGTCCAGCAGGGGGTGCTGGATCAGGCACTCCTCAAAGGGCACGATCGCGTGGCTGCCGTGGGCGTAAAAGCCCCTGCCCAGCGGGACGGCCGTCTTATGGCGGTACCGCCACGGGTTCGGCGAGGGCACGACCTCGGCGACGTCGACGTCCATGTGGGCGACCCGGCGGAAGGCGTCCCGGACGATCTCCCGCTTCCACCGGAGCTGGGCCCTGTAGCTGAGGTGCTGCCACTGGCAGCCGCCGCAGCGACCGAAGACGGGACATGGCGGCGCCACACGCTCGGGCCCCGGCGCGAGAACGTCGATGATGCGTCCGCGCGCGTAGTTCTTCTTTCGCTCGACGACCTCGATCTCGAGACGGTCGCCGGGCGCCGCCCCGGGCACAAAGATGGCCTGGCCCGCAACGCGGGCCAGACCGTCCCCTCCGGCGACCAGCGAGCCGATCTCGACCTTCAGGAGCCGAGCTCCTTGCGCAGCAGGCTGTTGACCAGCGACGGGTTGGCCTGGCCGCGCGTGGCCTTCATCACCTGACCGACCAGGAAGCCGAAGGCCTTGCCCTTGCCGGACCTGAAGTCCTCCACCACGGAGGCGTGGGCGGCGAGGACCTTCCTGACCTCATCCGCCAGCGCCCCCTCGTCGCTGATCTGCGTCAGGCCCCGGGCCTTCACAATGGCCTCCGGATCGCCGCCGTCGGCGACCATCGCATCCAGGACGTCCTTGCCGATCTTGGCGCTGATCGTCCCGCCCTCGACGAGGCGAATGAGTGCGGAGAGCGCCTCCGGGGTCACCCGGGTGGCGGTGATCGACTCGCCGCGCGCGTTGAGCCGGCCGAGCAATTCCACGGTGAGCCACGAGCAGGCGCTCCGCGCGGGCACGCCCGCAATGGCATCGAAGAAGTCGCCGAGCGGCGGATCCTCCACGAGGACCCCGGCGTCGTAGCCCGTCAGGCCAGAGGCCACATAGCGCTGCTGCCGCGCTTCCGGCAACTCCGGCAGCGTGGCGGCCACGGCCGCGACCCAGGCGCGCTCGACGCGGAGGGCGCCGAGGTCGGGCTCCGGGAAGTACCGGTAATCATCGGCCTCCTCCTTGCTGCGCGAGGAGAAGGTGATGCCCCGCCGCTCGTCCCAGTGCCGGGTCTCGCGCGCGATCCGCTCGCCGGCCTCCAGCGCGGCGCCCTGGCGCCGCACCTCGAACTCCAGCGCACGCTGCACGGAGCGGAAGGAGTTCATGTTCTTCACCTCGACCAGGGTCCCGAAGGCCGTGGTCCCGGCAGGGCGCAGCGACACGTTGGCGTCGCAGCGCAGGCTGCCCTCCTCCATGCGCACGTCGGAGACGCCCGTATAGAGGATGATGGTGCGCAGGGTCTGCAGGGTCAGGCGCGCGTCCTCCGGCGAGTGCACGTCCGCCTCCATCACGATCTCGATCAGCGGTACCCCGCAGCGGTTGAAGTCCACGCCGCTCTGCCCCGCCGGCACGCCCTCGTGGAGGGACTTGCCCGTGTCCTCCTCCATATGCAGGCGGCGGATGCGAACCTGCAGCACGGAGCCGTCGGGCCGGTGCACGTCGAGGTGGCCGCCCGTGGAGATCGGGTGCTGGTACTGCGAGATCTGGTAGCCCTTCGGCAGGTCCGGGTAATGGTAGTTCTTGCGGTCGAAGCGCGTCTCCTCGGCGATGTCGCCGTGCAGGGCCAGGGCGGCGCGCATGGCGTACACGACGGCCTGGCGGTTGACGACCGGCAGCGCCCCCGGCAGGCCGAGGCAGACGGGGCACACGTGCGTGTTCGGCGGCGCGCCGAAGTCGGCCGAGCAGCCGCAGAACATCTTCGAGCGCGTGCGCAGCTCGACGTGGACCTCCAGGCCGATGACGGGCTCGAAGTCGCTCATCCGCCCAGCACCGCCATCGGCGGCCGCTTGCCGCGGAAGTCGCTGGCCTGCTCGAAGGCCGCGCCCACCCGGAGGATGGTCATCTCGCCGAACGCGGGGCCGATGACCTGCAGGCCGACGGGCAGGCCGTTGCTGAGGCCGCAGGGCACCGACAGCGCCGGCAGGCCCGCGAGGTTGGCGGGGATCGAGCAGATGTCGGAGGCGTACATCGCCAGGGGATCCTCCACCCGCGAGCCCAGGGGGAACGCCACGGTGGGCGAGGTTGGCGCCACCAGGGCGTCAAAGCGCTCGAACGCCTCGGCGAAGTCGCGCCGGATCAGCGTCCGCACCCGCTGGGCCCGGTCGTAGTACGCGTCGTAGTACCCGGCGGACAGGGCGTAGGTGCCCAGCATGATCCGCCGCCGCACCTCCGGCCCGAAGCCTTCCGCGCGTGTGGCGGCGAACTGGCTGACGTAGTCGGCCCCGGCGGCCCGGGGCCCGTAGCGCACGCCGTCGTAGCGGGCGAGGTTGCTGCTGGCCTCGGCGGGGGCGATCACGTAGTAGACGTCCAGGCTGTAGCCGGCGTGCGGCAGCGAGCACTCGCTGACGTTGGCGCCCAGCTCCCCCAGCAGGTCGATCGCCGCCGCGACCGAGGCGCGCACGTCCTCCTCCACGCCCTCGCCGAACAGCTCGCGCGGCGCCCCGATGCGCAGGCCCGAGAGGTCGGCCTGCAGGGCCTCGCTGTAGTCCGGCACCGCGAGCCGCGCGCTGGTGGCGTCGAGCGGGTCCGGCCCGGCGATGGCTTCGAGCAGCGTCGCCGCGTCGGCCACGTCGCGCGCGAAGGGGCCGATCTGATCCAGGGACGAGGCGAAGGCGAAGAGGCCGTACCGCGAGACCCGGCCATACGTCGGCTTCAGGCCCACGACCCCGCACAGGGCCGCCGGCTGGCGGATGCTGCCGCCCGTGTCCGAGCCGAGGGCGGCGGGACAGAGGCCGGCCGCCACGGCCGCCGCCGAGCCGCCGCTGCTGCCGCCCGGCACCCGCCCCAGGTCCCAGGGGTTGCGGGTCGGGCCGAAGGCGGAGTGCTCCGTGGAGCTGCCCATGGCGAACTCGTCGAGGTTGGTCTTGCCGAGGAAGACAGCGCCCGCCTCCCGCAGCCGGGCCACGACCGTGGCGTCATAGGGCGGCCGGTAGCCGCGCAGGATCCGGCTGGCGCAGGTCGTCTCCCAGCCGGCCGTGCTGAGGTTGTCCTTCAGCGCCACCGGCAGGCCGGCCAGCGGGCCGAGCGCCGTCCCCGCGGCGCGGGCACGGTCGACGGCGGCCGCCTCGGCCAGGACCGCCTCGCGGCTCCGCAGGTCGAGGAAGGCGTGCAGGTGCGGATCCTGCTCGGTCGCCCGGTCCCAGAAGGCGGCGCAGATCTCCTCGGCGCTGGCCGCCCCGGAGGCCAGCAGCCGGTGCAGGGCGTGCAGGGGCAGCTCCCACAGGGCGGGCTGGCTCATCCCTGCCCCGCCCCCCCGTCGTCGACCACGCGCGGCACAAGGAAGAGGCCACCCCGCGCAGCGGCCGCGTTGGCCACCGCCGTCGCCTGCGGCAGGCTCGGGCGGACCTCGTCATCGCGCAGCGTGTCGCCCAGCTCGCCGACGTGCGATGTCGGCGGCACACCCTCCACGTCGCAGGTCTGAAGCCGCTGCACGTGCTCCAGGATGCGGCCGAGGCCGTCGGCCAC